>NZ_JBIAQV010000020.1:0-143140 GCF_042889305.1 Streptomyces sp. NPDC002619
GTGTGATGTCGAGGATGTCCAGGATGTAGTTGTCTTTGCTGATGTCCTCCACCAGGCGCACGTGCATGTCAGTCACCCCGCGGTGTCGTGGGTAGGGATCTCCTTGGCCGTCTCGCGGGCCGCTCCGGGCGGCGGCCGTCGGTGCCGATTCCCCGGGCACGGCGGCGGCGCCGTCCTCACCCGATTGGGGGTGCCTGGATGTCGGGAAGCGGCCGGTGGGCATGTGTGCGGGGAGATGTGTCAACGGGTGGTGTTGCGGCGGGAGTCGTGCGCGGGCCCGGCCGGTGGAACAGGGAGGCGGCCTTCCGGACGGGCCCGCGGTGTCTTCTGTCCGGCGCCGGCAGGGTGTGCACGGCGTGTGGGTTGTCGGACAATGGTGGGGTCTGGAACCCCGGCCCGATTCCGGCGGGCCGGGGTTCCTGGTTATGTGGCCGGTTCGGGACTAGTGGCCGGTTCGGGACTAGTAGTCGCCGTCGCCGCGGTCGTCCCGGTCGTCCCTGTCGTCGCTGTAGTGCTTGATCACTCGGAAGCTGCCCACCACACCGTCCTTGACGTGGATGCCTTCGGTGTGGCGGACGAACACGCCGTCGCTCTGGCTGTGGGGGCCGACCACGGCGACGGGAGCGCCGTTGTCGCACACGGCCCCGCGGAAGACCTCGACCGTCCGGCGGCTGTCGTTGCGGATGTTCAGGGTCTTGGCACCCAGGCCGCTGAGCACGGTGATGCAGTCGCCCGCGCGGGAGGAGTACGACCGCTCGTTGACGTGGATCCGGCCCTCCTCGTGGTACTCGCGCTTGAAGTTCTTTTCGTTGTTGTTGCCCTTGTTGCCCTTGTAGCCCTGGTTGCCCTCGTTGCCGTAGCCCTCGTTGCCCTTGCTCTCGTTGTTGTTTCCCTGTCCGGAGTTGCCGCCGAAGGGTGCCGCGGCGGCCGCGGCCGGGGCCTCGGCCGCGGCCGGGGCCTGCTGGGGCACCGGTGCGGAGGCGGCCGAGGCGTAGGTGATGCCGGTCGCAGCCAGGCCCGCGGCCGCTGCGACAGCGGCGGTGACAATCATGGAACGGGGGGTCTTCATGTTGCTTCTCCTGTCTCAGAGATGCCGGCTCGACAGCCGGTACATGATGGAACTTACTAACGACCCCCATACCTGTCATATCGGGCATATCGGAAGGCTGGCTTCAGGGCGCCGATCGGGGTATTTATCACGCTCACCCGCGCTTCCCGGGCGATTGATGAGCCATCAAACCCCCGGGAATATAAGCAGGTTGACATACTATTAGTCCCTTGGGGTGATCTCCTGACGCCTGCTCACCCCGTCCAGCAGCGTGTCGCTACGGACACGACGGAGCGGCGCACGGTATACCGCCCACCCGCGGACCGAGGCCACCCGAGGTGCAGGCTCCCGCACCGCTGCCCTGGCCACGGCGTTCAAGCTCATCGAGTCCGCCCAGCAACGATGCGGCGGTGAACGCATTCCACTTCGTCACCCTCGTCCTGGCGGGAGCCCGATTCGAACGCGGCCACGCGGAACGCCCCGAGAGCGCCCCGCGTGCTGTGCACGCTCACCGTCGTCTCCGAGACGCCATGGCTCGAGACCCTGCGCAAGAAACCGCTTCACACCCGATGGGCCGAGTTCCTGCCCGACGACGTACCGTCCGGACCGCAGGGCCGAGAACTCGCGCACACGGACATGTCCCCGCACAACATGCTGGTGACCGGTACCGGTGATCTGCTGCTACTGGACCGGGCAATTGCCTGCCCGGCCCCGGCATACAGCGCCGCCGATCCCGCCACCGTGACGATGTTCGCGCGCACGGTCCACGCGGCATGGGAGCACTGGGAGCGCACGCGCCCCATGCCTCACCGGGCCGCCCTCACCTCCGCAGCTCTGGCATGGGCCACGCACCGCGCGAAAGGGCGGCAGACGGGGGCTCACGTCGTCTCCTCATGAGACCCCGCCGTCCTTCTCAGGGGCGGTGCTCAGGCCACTGACCAGGCGATGCCGTCGAGGATGTCGTGTTCGCTCACGACGACCTCCTGCGCGCCGATTCGTTCCATGATCGCCAGCAGTACGAGGGCACCGGCGCCGATGACGTCCACGCGGCCCGGGTGCATCGACGGAATCGCCGCTCGCTCGGCGTGGGTGGAGCGCAGCAGCCATTCGGTGATCTCGCGGACGCGGTCGTGGGAGATCCGGGAGTGGTGGATGTGGGCCGAGTCGTACTCGGGCAGATCCTGCGCGATCGCGGACACGGTCGTCACGGAACCGGCAAGACCCACCAGCGTGTGCGCCTTGCGCAGCGGCACGGTCTGTTCGGCGAGGTCCAGGGCGGCCTCGATGTCGGCCCTCATGGCAGCGATCTGCTCCGGGGCGGGCGGATCGCTCACGCCCCCTTCGCGCAGCAGGTGCCGCTCCGTCATCCGTACGCAGCCGACGTCGACGGAGCGCGCCGCGCCCACGTGCTCGGCGCCGACGACGAACTCGGTCGAGCCGCCGCCGATGTCCACCACCAGATAGGGCTTGGTGAGGTCCTCACGGCCCGTCAGCTCCCGGGTGGCGCCGGTGAAGGAGAACTCGGCCTCCTGGTCCCCGGAGATGACTTCGGGCTCGACGCCCAGGATGTCGAGGACGCCCTGCACGAACTCGTCCCTGTTCTCCGCGTCCCGCGAGGCGGACGTGGCCACGAAGCGGAGCCGCTCGGCCCCCTGCTCCTTGATGACCGCCGCGTACTCACGGCACGCGGCGAAGGTCCGCTCCAGCGCCTCGGGGGCGAGCCGCCCGGTCCGGTCGACGCCCTGCCCGAGCCGCACGATCGTCATGCGCCGGTCCAGGTCGACGAGTTCGCCCGTGTCCGGGTCCGCGTCGGCGACGAGCAGTCGGATCGAGTTCGTACCGCAGTCGATGGCGGCGACACGGGTCACTTGGCGTCCTCCCCGGAATCGGTGGGTCCCTCGGCGTCGACGGGCTTGACGGCGAACCAGCCGGAGTCCGTCGTCTCGGCCTGCCACTCGTCGCCGGACGGCGGCCCCGCGGGCGTCACGCACGGCCCCTTGCTCCACCACTCCGGCAGCATGGCGATCGCCTCGTCCCCCAGCGGGTTCACGCCCGGCCCGGCCGCCAGCGAGTGGGCGACCAGGACGTGCAGGCACTTCACCCGGTCCGGCATGCCGCCCGCGCTCGGGAAGCCCGTCAGCTCCTCGATCTCGTCCCGGCGGCGGATGTAGTCCTCGTGCGCGGCCCGGTAGGCGTCGGCCAGTTCCGGGTCCGTCGCGAGCCGCTCCGTCATCTCCTTCATCACGCCGTTCGCCTCCAGCGTGCCGATCGCCGAGGCGGCCTTGGGGCACGTCAGGTAGTACAGCGTCGGGAAGGGCGTGCCGTCGGGCAGGCGCGGTGCCGTCTCCACGACGTCCGGCTGCCCGCACGGGCACCGGTGCGCGATCGCCCTGAGACCGCGCGGGGGACGCCCGAGCTGCTGCTTGAAGGCCTCTACGTCCGCGTCGGTGGGCTCGGTGCGCGGGGTGGGCGGCGGGGGCGTTTGCATGCCTGTCTTTCCATCGGTCGGTTCACTGGTCGGAGGCGTCGGACTTGTCGACCCCGTCCCAGACGTTGGCGTACCAGGGCCGGTGAGTGGCTCCCCGTTCGACGCGCGCCTGCTTGGCGGCGCCCGGGTCGATCACGATGTACCCGGTCTCCCCTGGCATCACATAGTGCAGCCGCTGCCGGATCTGCTGCTCGGCGTACGCGTCGTCCTGCCAGCGTGCCTTGAGGTCGCGCAGCTGCTCGACCCGCTCGCCGGCCTGCTTCTGCTGCCGCTCAAGGTCGGAGATCTCGGCGCGCTGCGAGACGTACTGCCGCATCGGGTAGGCCAGCGCCACCACCATGGTGCACACGACGAGCGCGAGCAGGGCGGCCCGGCCGGTGAGCCGGGAGCGGCGGGCCTGACGGCGGGTCTGGGAGCGGTAGACCCGGGCCGCCGTCTGCTCGCCGAGCAGCCGCAGCCTGGTCGCGGTGGAGAACCGGTCCCGGTCCTTCGCGGCCATGATCCCGCCTCCCGTTTCACACGCACGTACGTCCCCGGACACGGTACGGGACCGGGTACGGGGACGTACGTATGACTGGCTCGGGCTTGGCCCGGGTCGGGTCAGCCCTTGAAGCGCGGGAAGGCGCTGCGGCCCGCGTACACGGCCGCGTCGTCCAGGATCTCCTCGATGCGCAGCAGCTGGTTGTACTTGGCGACGCGCTCGGAGCGGGCCGGGGCGCCGGTCTTGATCTGGCCGCAGTTGGTGGCGACGGCCAGGTCGGCGATGGTGACGTCCTCGGTCTCGCCGGAGCGGTGCGACATCATGCACTTGAAGCCGTTGCGCTGGGCCATCTCGACGGCGTCCAGGGTCTCGGTCAGCGAGCCGATCTGGTTGACCTTGACGAGCAGGGCGTTGGCGGTGCCCTCCTCGATGCCGCGGGCCAGGCGCTCCGGGTTGGTGACGAAGAGGTCGTCGCCGACGATCTGGACCTTGTCGCCGAGCCGGTCGGTGAGGACCTTCCAGCCGGCCCAGTCGTCCTCGAACAACGGGTCCTCGATGGAGACGAGCGGGTACGAGGCGACGAGGTCCTCGTAGTACTCGGTCATCTCGGCGGCGGAGCGCTCCTTGCCCTCGAAGAGGTACTTGCCGTCCTTGTAGAACTCGGAGGCGGCGACGTCGAGCGCCAGGGCGATCTGCTCGCCGGGGGCGTAACCGGCTTCCTTGATGGCCTCGAGGATGAGGTCGAGGGCGGCGCGGTTGGACTCCAGGTTCGGGGCGAAGCCGCCCTCGTCACCGAGACCCGTGGCCAGGCCCTTGGACTTCAGGACCTTCTTCAGGGTGTGGTAGACCTCGGCACCCCAGCGCAGCGCCTCGGAGAAGGACTCCGCGCCGATCGGGGCGATCATGAACTCCTGGATGTCCACGTTGGAATCGGCGTGCGAGCCGCCGTTCAGGATGTTCATCATCGGCACCGGCAGCAGGTGCGCGTTCGGGCCGCCCAGGTAGCGGAAGAGCGGGAGGTCGCTCGCCTCGGAGGCGGCGTGGGCGACGGCGAGGGAGACGCCGAGAATGGCGTTGGCGCCGAGGGAGCCCTTGTTGTCGGTGGCGTCCAGGTCGAACATGGCCTGGTCGATCAGGCGCTGCTCGGTGGCGTCGTAGCCGACCAGCTCCGGGCCGATCTGCTCGATCACGGCGAGGACGGCCTTCTCTACGCCCTTGCCCTGGTAGCGGTTCGGGTCACCGTCGCGGAGCTCGATGGCCTCGAAGGCACCCGTGGAGGCGCCGGAGGGAACGGCGGCACGACCCGTGCTGCCGTCGTCGAGGCCGACCTCGACCTCGACCGTGGGGTTGCCTCGGGAGTCCAGGATTTCCCGGGCTACGACGACGTCGATGGACGGCACGAGCATCTCCTTCTTGGGATGTGACGCTGGTTGTGCGGGGCACGGGGGCCTTGGTGAGCCCTTGCTGAGCTTGCGACTAGAGCCTAGCCGCACCGGGGCCACAGACCAGCCGACCGACCGGCCTGTGGACAAGGTCTGACGGTACCCATTGTTTCCGGACGGAACAAAGGGCGGGGCGAAAACGGGTGGAGTGCAGGTGGAGCAGAGGTGGCGGGCGGTGGCCGGGACGGCACGGGGCCGGAGGCCGGGGCCGCGACTGGGCAAAGAAAACCCCGCCCCGGCGCGTACGGGGGAGAACGCGCCGGGGCGGGGAGCCCGTGGGGACGGGGGTGACCCTCACGTACCCGTCACTGTGGGGGACACGGATGTGAGAGCGCTGTGGTTCGACTGCCGGGCGGCTGTCACTTCAGGTGCAGCTGCTGGCCCGGGTAGATGAGGTTCGCGTCCTTGACGATGTCCTTGTTCAGGTCGAACAGCTTCTTCCAGCCGCCCTTGACCTTGTGCTTCTCGGCGATGGAGCTGAGGGTGTCGCCCTTGACGACCTTGTACTCGCCGTCGCCCTTCTTGACCTTCTTGCCAGTCGGGGTGGTGACCGTCTTGCTCGCGGCCGGGCGGTCGGCGGAGCGGGAGGCGGCCTGCTGCTCGGTGGCGCGGGTCGTGGTCGTGGTCGTGGTCTTGGGCGCGCTCGAGGTGCTGCCACCGTTGTACGGCGTGCTGGACAGGCCCGTGCCGCAGACCGGCCAGGCACCCTTGCCCTGCGCGGCGAGGACCTTCTCGGCGGTCTGGATCTGCTGCGCCTTGGAGGCCTTGTCGGCCGTGGCGGCGTACTGGGTGCCGCCGTACGCGGCCCAGGTGGAGGCGGAGAACTGCAGACCGCCGTAGTAGCCGTTGCCGGTGTTGATGGACCAGTTGCCGCCCGCCTCGCACTGGGCGACCGCGTCCCACTCGGAGGCGGTGGCGGCGGAGGCGTTGCCGGCGGCCATCAGCGGGACGGCGACGGCGGCGCCGGCCACGCCGGCGAGCGCGATGGCACGAGTGCCCTTGGACGGACGGCGGTGTTTGCCCTTGCCGGAAAACAGCATGGATCGATCCCCTCACCGACGCCTGCGAGGTGAGCTGTCGGGTTCGGGCCGGTTGAGTTGCCCGGCCACACCTCCCGTGGGAGGCGTGGCTTCACCCCGAGCCGCTCCGGTCAACTGCCCGGCGCGGCGCTTACCTTGGGTCCCCCGCTCCTGCCTACGGCGCTTGACGCGACGACTGTTCCCGTACGGCCGCTGGCAGGATTCGGCGTTGCGGCAGCCGGGGCTCGTGGTGACGAGTGGATATGACCGTAGACACGCGATCCGGTGAATTTCAAAGACGATCAGGGCTTCTGAGACTCATCCCACACTTTCGCCAAAACAGACATTAAGCGCGAAGCGGGACGTCAACTCCCGCTACTTTTCGCCCGTTTCGGCACCGACTTCCAGGCTCTGACCGGCGGCGATGTGGTCCGGATCGGCACCGACGGCCGCCCTGTTGTCGGCGTAGAGCGCGCGCCATCCGCCTTCCACATCAAGGGAGTCGGCGATGGAGGCGAGGGAGTCGCCGGTACGGACGGTGTAGGCATGCCGGCCGGAGGACGAGACTTCCTGAGCCTTTGTCCCATTTTCCTCCGCAGTGTCACCCCGATGGCGGCCACCGCCGATGGCCCCGGTGTCGACCAGGCTCCAAGTGCCACTGCTCTGTACCGAGTTGTCCGAGTCGTCGGCTTCGGGAAGGAGTGTGGGCGAGCCGTCGCTCTCCCGCGAGTCACCCGAGCCGGGAGACGCCGACTTGTCGGACTTGGGGGAAATGGAGGGGTCTGCGGGATCAGTGGAGCCACCCTTCCCACCCTCGCTCCCGTTCGACACGGAGGCGGACGGCGACGGGGTCGCCGAGGCGTCGGAAGAGCCGTGCGAGGAGCCAGATGAATCCGACGAACGGGAGGAGTTTGATGAAGAGGAAGAATTCCACAAACCGGAGGAATTGGAGGAGTCGCCGGAATCGGACGAGTCATCCCCCGAGACGCCGGTGTCGACGTGGAGCGAACCCGACTTCGCGCTCAGCCCGGACAGCAGCGCGCAGGTGGCCCAGGGCGCAGTGCCGCGGTGGGCGAGGATCTTCTCGGCGACGGCTATCTGCTGCGAACGGCTGGCCTGGTCGGGGCTGGAGGCATAGTCGAGGCCGCCGTACTTCTCCCAGAAGGCCTGGGTGATCTGCAGGCCGCCGTAGTACCCGTTGCCGTCGTCGGCGCTCCACGAGCCACCGCTCTCACACTCGGCGACCTTGTCCCAGGTGGTGCCGTCGGCGGCGTTCGCGCCGGTGGCGCCGAGGAGCGGGATGGCGATGGCGGAGCCGGTCACTCCGGCCGCGACGAGGAGAGCCGGAGCCTGACGGGGGCGACGGTGACGACCGTTCCCGGAGAGCATGCGGTTGCCTTTCGAGCGACAGCGTTGACCGGCGTGGCGGATGAGATGAAGCGCCACGCTGACGAGTGAAGGTATCGAGTGACGATCACTTGTCACAAGTTAATGCCGCGTGGATCACGTGAAGATCACGATGCGTGAGCGAGTGTCACCTTGCGCACCGCCCGTGCGGCCGAGGCGAGTTCGGCTCCGGTCACCGCCGCCGATTACCGGACGGGCGTGAACCGGACGGGCAAAGTTCGCAGTCCACGCATGATGAGTCCGCCACGCCAGCGCAAATCATCCGAATCCACCGCGAGTTGCAGGTCAGGCAGCCTGGTGAGGAGGGTCGCCAGCGCGGTCTGGCCCTCGAGACGGGCCAGCGGCGCACCGAGGCAGTAGTGGATGCCGTGTCCGTACCCGAGGTGCTGATTGTCACGTCGGCCGAGATCGAGCACGTCCGGGTCGGCGAACCGCTCCGGGTCCCGGTCGGCCGCCGCGAGGACGACGAGGACGGGGTCGCCGGCCGCGATGTCCTGATCGCCGATGCGCAGCGGCTCGGTGGCGAACCGCCAGGTGGCCAGCTCCACCGGGCCGTCGTAGCGCAGGAGTTCCTCGATGCCGGTCTCCAGCAGCCCGCGTTCGCCGTCGGTGAGGGACCGCTGGAGACGCTCGCGCTGCTCCGGGTGGGTCAGGAGCGCGTACGTGCCGTTGCCGATGAGGTTGACCGTTGTCTCGAACCCGGCGAACAGGAGGATGAAGGCCATGGCGGCGGCCTCGTTCTCGGTGAGGTGCTCGCCGTGGTCGGAAGCGCGGATGAGCCCGGAGATGAGGTCCTCACCGGGGACGGGCTCGACGGCCAGCGCCTCCCTCTTCCTGTGGATGAGGTCGGCGAGGTAGCCGCGCATCTTCTTCACGGACCGCGCGACCCCGCCGCGCGGGCCTCCCCCGTGCCGGATCATCATCCCTGCCCACTCCCGGAAGTCGTCCTGGTCCTCGCGCGGTACGCCGAGCAGGTCGCAGATGGCGTAGATGGGGAGCGGGAAGGCGAACTCGTGGATGAGGTCGGCGGATCCCCTTTCGGCGAACTGGTCGATGAGATGGTCGGTGAGCTCCTGCACGCGCCCGGCGAACTCGGCGACCCGGCGGGGCGTGAAGGCCTTGCTGACCAGCCTGCGCAGCCTGGTGTGGTCCGGCGGGTCGATGTTGAGCAGATGGGTCATCAGCTCGGCCTTGCGCTCACCCGGGATGCCCGTCTTGCCCTTGGCGTGCTCGGGCTCGTCGTGATGCGCCGGGTTCTTGGACAGCCGGGGGTCGGCGAGGGCCTGTTTGGCATCGCCGTACCGCGTGACCAGCCACGCCTCGACCCCGCTGGGCAACTTCGTCCGCCGCACGGGCGCGTGCTCACGCAGCCAGGCGTAGGCGGGGTAGGGGTTGCCGGCGAACTCCCAGGTGAAGAGGTCCGGGGCGGGGTCCTGGGTGACGTCCGCCGTGGGTTCCTGGTGGGGGCTCGGGGGGTGGGGCTGGTTGCTCACCCGTCGACGGTATCCGGAGCGGTCCCGCTGCCGTCCCGCAGCCCGTACCGTCCCGTACTACGCGCCCACCGCCCCTGCGCGTACGGCGCCGTCCCCGCTCTACGCGTCCACCCTCCTGCGCGTATCGCGCCGTCCCCGCTCTACACGTCCACCCTCCTGCGTGTACCGCGCCGTCCCCGCTCTACACGTCCACCCTGCTCCGCGTACCGCGCCGTCCCCGCTCTACGCGTCCACCCTCCTGCGCGTACGGCGCCGTCCCCGCTCTACGCGTCCACCCTCCTGCGCGTACCGCGCCGTCCCCGCTCTACGCGTCCACCCTGCTCCGCGTACCGCGCCGTCCCCGCTCTACGCGTCCACCCTGCTCCGCGTACCGCGCCGTCCCCGCTCTACGCGTCCACCCGTCCCCGCTCTACGCGTCCACCCCTTCCGCCGCTCGCAGTGCGTCCCGGTACGCCCGTGCCGCCGCGCGCAGCGCCGCCTCCGGATCCACGCCCTCCGCCTCGGCGCGGGCGGCCAGTGCCAGCAGCTCGTACCCGATGCCCTCGCCGTGCGGGAGCGGCACGTCCAGTCCGGCCGTACGCGCACGGGAGACGAGCTTCGCGCCGAGGGCCAGGCCCGGCTGGCCGAGGGGGACGCCGTCGGTCACCGAGGCGCGCCGCTTCTCCTCGGCTTTGGTGCGCAGCCAGTGCGCCTTGACGTCCTCCGGCGTCTCGGCGGTCTCGTCGCCGAAGACGTGCGGGTGGCGGTGGATCAGCTTGGCGACGATGCCGCCGGCCACGTCGTCGACGGAGAACGGCGCCTCGGGATCCTCCTCGGCGATGCGGGAGTGGAAGACGACCTGGAGCAGGACGTCCCCCAGCTCCTCCCGCAGTTCGTCGCGGTCGCCGGCCTCGATCGCCTCGACGAGTTCGTACGCCTCCTCGATGCCGTACTTCGCCAGCCCCTCGTGGGTCTGCCGGGACGACCAGGGGCACTCGGCGCGGATGCGGTCCATGACCTGGACGAGGTCGAGGAGACGGGCGCCCGGCAGATCGTGGGAGGCGGGGAGCAGCTCCAGCTCGGGCATCCGGACGCGGCCGGAGCCGGCGAGACGGGCGAGGCCGTCGGTGAGCGCCGGTTCGCCCTCGCCGGTCGCCACGACCACGACCGTGTGCCCGCCGGCGCAGGCGTCGACCAGCTCCTGCGCGCTGGGGGACGCCTCGGCGACGGTTATCCCGGCCTCGCGCAGATACGGCAGCTGTGGGTGGGCGCCGTCGGCACACAGCACACGGTCGGCACCGCGCAGCGCCTGCCAGGCCGGCCAGGACAGCAGGCCGGGGGCGACACGGTGACTGGTGGTGAGCAGAACGACCCGGCCGGGGGCGGCGTCCGGGCTCGGTTCCTGAGCGGTGCCTTCGAGGCTGGTGATGTCCACGCTTCGAACGTAACGCACGCCGCGGACAGCCCCGCGAGTTGTCCACAGGCACCGGGCGAGGACGGACGGAGGGTGTCCGTCCGATCGGTCCGACCCCGCGCCGTCTACTACGTCCGGTCCGTCCGTTACGCCGTCTGCTGCGTCCCGCTCGCCGTGACCTCGCGCACCCACGGCGTCTTCGCATCCACGCGGCTGCTCTTCTGGACGTCCCAGGCGCCGTAGCGCGGATTGAGGTCGACGTGCAGTTCCTTGGACGCGGTGGACAGCGCCTTCCAGAACGCCGGCTCGGTGGTGTCGGTGCCCAGGGTCTGCGCGAGCTTCTGGGCCTCCAGCTGGAGGCGGAGGTTCTCGTCGAGGCGCCCCGGCGCGATGCCGTACTTCTGCAGCCAGGCCGTCTCCAACGCCTTGGCGCCCCCAGCCTGCTGCTCCAGGCCGGCGCGCATCTGCTGGATCTCCTTGGGGGTGACGCCGATGCCCTGGTCCTGCGCGGCCCGGTGCAGCACCCGGTCGAGCACCATGGTGTGCAGGGTGTCGCGGGTGAGGCTGCTGGTGGAGGCGAGGACCTGCTGGTACTGGCTGTCGTCCGGCACCGCGGCCCGCTGTGCCTCGCGCACCTCCTGCACCCGGCCCTCCAGCTGGGCGACGGAGATGCGCTGACCGCCGACGACGGCCGCCGCCCCAGGATGCGCCTCGCTTCCGCAGGCGGTGAGCAGGGGTGCCGCGGCAGTGATCGCGGCGGTGAGGAGGAGCGCGGTGCGACGGCGGCGGTGCAAGGGGACCTCCCGGGGAGATTGTGCGGCGATGCACAAAGTCTTGCGGTGATCGATGGTAGGCAGTGGGCAGGCTCTGGCCAACCCATTCGACCAACGATTCACCGGGGCTTCAGGCACCGCCGCACCCTCGGGAGGGGTGCGTCAGCCCGTGATGGCGACCGGCGCGTCCCACGCGTCGCGGTCCACGGTGATCGTGTAACCGCCGCGCGATTCCTTGCTGTTGACGATGTACTGGTGTCCGCGGCTGTGGCCGGTGAACTGGGTGGAGCCCCACGGCCAGTCCGTCGTCGTGGTGTTCTGCTTGTCGTACAGCGCGTACCAGAGGTTGCCCGGCAGGTCCGTCTTGTCGGTCGCGGTGGCGATCGCCTTGGCGCTGGAGCTGGTGAAGCCGTAGAAGCCAGCACGGTACGTCTTGGCGCGCAGCGTCTTCGTGAAGGAGCGCACATACGTCAGCACGGCGTCGTTGCACGACTTGTTCGTGATGTCGTACGCCTCCATGTCGAGGTAGATCGCGCTGCCGGCCTTCATGCCGAGCGCGGAGGCCTTGGCCACCGCGTCCGCGCCGTCGGTCGCGCCCAGCGAGGAGGCGGTCGAGGCGGTGAGCTTCTCCGGGTTGGAACCGCTCTGGCAGGGCGGCTGCGCGCCGACGTAGATCGGGATGAGCTTCCAGCCGACCGAGCTGACGGACTTGACCCAGGAAGCGGTGAGGTTGGGCTGACCGCAGCCGCGGTTCTTGCCGCCGACGTAGACGGCGGCGGCGCCGTAGAGGCCGCCCTTCCAGGCCTTCATCGCGGACAGCGAGGGCGCGGTGCAGGTGTCGAAGGCGCGGCCGGTGTAGGTCTTCTGGGCGGGCCAGGTGGTGGCGGCCATGGAGGTCTGTGCCGCGATACCGCCGCCCGCGACGACGGCCGCTCCGGCCGCCGCCCACGTGATGTATCTGCGCTTCTTCGACTGCCGGTGACCGGCCATGGAACCCCACCCCTGGTTGTGCGTCGCGTCGTGCAGGCGTTGCGCTGACGCGCGCCGACTGACGAAAGGAACCGCAACCTATCCGGAGCCGATCCCGCGTTCGGGAAACTCAACCCCCTGAAGATCACAAGGTTCCCTCAGGGAAGGGCAAAATCCGGTGGCCGGGCCTGTGCCTAGCCGCGCACCTGCCCCAGCCACTGCAGCGTCCGCCGGATCTCCGTCGCCAGCGGGTGGCCCGGCCCCTGCACGCGCTCCACGTCGTGCAGCAGCCGCACGAGCGTGTCGTGCGCGGCGGGCCGGTCGCCGAGGGCGAGCAGCACATGTCCGATGCGGCGCCGCACGTCGTGGGCGAGGGCCGGGTCGCCGGACACGTACTGGTTCTCGTAGTACGGCAACAGCGCGCGGTACTCCGCGAGCGCCGCCGCCGGTTCGCCGAGTTGTTCCAGGCACTGGGCGGCGTCGTGGCGGAAGCGCAGGGACTGCGGGTCGGCGGGGCCGGCCTCGGTGGCGCGTTCGTCGGCGAGACGGCGCAGTTCGGGCAGCGCGCGCCGGTACTGGCCGTCGTCCATGAGCGTTGCCGCGTACTGCTTGCGCAGGGTGCGCACCACGGGGGAGTGCTCCCCGTGCTGTTCGGCGGCGGTGGGCAGGATCGCGCCCAGGATGTCGACGGCCTGGGTGATACGGCCCTCGCCGAGGAGCCGCTTGACCTCGTCGACGGCGGCGGCGACATCGGGTTTGTCGGGGACGGCCGCCGCGGGGGCCGGCCGGGGCGCGGGCGTACGCGCACGGTCCGGCCAGGGGGCGTGCGGGCGCAGGAAGGGGCGGGTGGGGTCGAGAGGCGCCCCGCTCGGCGTCCCGCGCGCGGGCAGGAGCAACGCCAGGTGCTCGTACACCTCCTGCGCGGACGCCGGGCGGTGCTGCGGGTCCTTGGCGAGCAGGCGCAGGACGAGCGCCTCGAGCGACTCCGGGACCTCGGGGCGGATCCGGCGCACGGGCAGCGGCGGCTCGTACAGGTGCCGGTGCAGCACGCCGAGCGCCGTGGAACCGGCGAACGGGACGTCCCCGCTGAGCAGTTCGTGCAGCAGCACACCGAGCGCGTACAGGTCGGTGTACGGCCCGACCGCGCCGCCCATCGCCTGCTCCGGCGCCATGTAGGCGGGCGAGCCGATCGGGGAGCCGGTGTGCGTGAGGCGCGTGGTGTCGGTGTCCATGACGGAGGCGACGCCGAGGTCGAGGACGGTCACCGTGCCGTCCTGCTTCACCATCACGTTGCGCGGCTTGAGGTCGCGGTGCACGATCGGCACGGCGTGCACCGCGCTCAGCACGGCGCACAGCTGCGCGGCGACCGCGACCGCCCACTGCCACGGGTACGGGTCGTGCTCGGCGAGGTGGTCGGAGAGGTCCGCGCCGTCGACGTACTGCATGACGAGGAACAACTCCTCGCCCTCGCTGCCCGCGTCGTGAACCGTGACCAGCCCTGGGTGGTCGACCTGCGCGGTCACCCGGCACTCCCGTACGAAGCGGCGGCGGAGCTCGTCCGCCTCCTGCCCGGCGACCTTGTCGGGGCGCAGCAGCTTCACCGCCACGCGCCGGTCGAGCCGCTGGTCGTACGCCGTCCAGACCTGGCCCATGCCACCCTGCCCGATGAGCGTGGACAGTTCGTAACGGGCGGCGACGACGCGTCCCTGCGCCACGGTCACCTTCCGCCCTCGTGGTCGCCGCCGTGCTTGCCGTCGTGCCGGCGCAGATAGTCGCTCAGCTCGTCGAGTTCGGCGCGTACCTGGTCGATGCGGGCGGGCGCGGGGCGCTGCGGCGGCGGGTTCTGGGGCGGCGGCGGGGCCGGTATGTACGTCTGGGCCATCGGGTGCGGGTCCTGGGCGACGGGCGGCTGCGGCGCGGGCGTGCCCTGGTACGGCGGCGCGGGCTGCTGGTAGCCGTACGGCGTCGGGACGGTGTGGGCGTGGGGCGGCGCGTAACCGGCGGGCGGGCGCGGGGTGTTGCGGTGGCGGATGTCCATGGCCAGGAAGTAGGCGGACGCCGCGGCGCCGAGGATCAGGATCACGGCCAGCGCGACGTCGGTCCTCGGGTCGGTCTCCGGCAGCGCGCCGATCACCGCGAAGCAGGTGATGGACACCGGCACGCTCAGCCAGGCCACCAGCCAGTCGAGCGACCGCCCTCGCAGGAAGGCGACCCGGAACAGCGGCACGCACGCGAGGATGCCGCACGAGAGGAACCCGGATGCGGCGATCAGCACGCGCAGGGTGATGACCGTGCCGTCGCTGCGGTGGGGCGGCACCGCGCCGTGGCCGTACATGACTGCTCCTGGGCCGGAGTTTCGATATCGGAGTTCGAGCGTATAGGCCGACAGGGACAACGGGTCACGGGTTGTACCGAACCGTTGTCGTGCTGATCGCTTCGTACGACATCGCAGGTAGGCCCGGCGACGGGCGGAGCATCAACTTCCGTCGCGGGAGGCGCCGCGAAGAGCGTCGTGGGCGGCCGGGTCCGCCGCGACCGTCCCGTCCGTCAGCCCGTCGTACATCCCGCGCACGAGCTGCTCCCCGAGCCGGCCCGCGTGCCTGAGCGCCCGCTCGAACTCGTCGAGTGCGCGGAAGCGCGCGCCGTAGCGCCGCTGTTCGTCGAGCGGGAGCCGGGGCAGCTGGAGGCGGCGCACGTCGAGGCGCGTGGCGGTGGACGCGTAGCTGCTGGCCTGCCGGTTGTTGGCGGTGCCGCGCAGGAAGCCGGCGAGGAACCACGGATCGAGCGCCATGGGATCGGGGCGCAGGAGCACCAGGCTGCGCCCCAGGGCGGCGCCCCCCGTCGCGTCGTCGATGACGCGTGCCATCGAACCGCCGCCGAGCACCGGGACGACGACGTCGCCCGGTTCGGTGAGCACGGCCTCCTCGTCGCTCTCGGGCAGTGTCCCGGAGGGCGCGGTTCCGGCGAGGACGTCGTGGTCGGTGAGCACGGGCAGGCGCGCCTGACCGCCGTTCCCGCCTGTGCGCATCACCAGGGCGCCGCCGCGCGCGAGTTCACCGACGGTGGTGAGCGGCCAGCGCGTGGGCCGCGCGGACTCCGGGGGCGGCGGGGTGAGCCCGGAGGCCAGCCGCAGGGTCTCGCCGAGCCGCTCCCGAACGGCCGTGAGCTGCTCGGCGCCGTCGGCCGCGGTGGACGGCGGGAGGTGGCGGGCGGGGGCCAGGTCGACGTCGTCGTCGAGGAGTTCGATCACCGGCACGGAACGGGCCAGCCCCGGCCGCTCGTCCAGCCGCCCCGCTCGGTCGAAGGCACGCCAGGCGTCGAGGAGAGCGTCCCGCACGGCCTGCCAGTCCGGCCCGCCGCGCCCCTCCGTGGCGAACTGCCCGGTGTCCGCGAGCAGCACCTCCGGCTGCGCGGGCGCCCTGTCCGGCCGGCGCAGCATCCACACGTGGAGAGGGATGTTGTACGGCGGCGCCGCACCCACCGGCAGCGCCAGGACCGCACGCAGCGCACCGCGCCGCAGCAGATCGGCGCGGATCCGACGGCCGGAACGGCGCGAGGCCGCGGCGGGCGGCATGAGCAGCACGGCGGTGCCGCCGTCGGCGAGCCGGGCGAGCGCGTGCTGCACCCAGGCCAGCTCGGACTCGGTGCGCGCCGGGAAGCCGTACTCCCAGCGGGGGTCGTAGGCGAGTTCGTCGTGCCCCCAGTTGCGTTCGTTGAACGGCGGATGGCACAGGACCGCGTCGGCGCGCAGCTCCGGGTAGGCGTCGGCACGCAGGGTGTCGCCCGCGGCGCCGCGCACGGCTGCCCGCGAGTGCAGCGCCAGCCGCAGTGCGGTGAGCGCGGCCAGGTCGGGCGCGCTGTCCTGGGCGTACAGCTCCTGGTCGGGTCGGGTGTCGACGGCCCGCAGCAGTGCGCCGGTGCCGCAGGCCGGGTCGAGGACGAAGCGGGCGGGACCTGCGAGGTCGGCCATGAGCCCGGCGAGTTCGGCCGGGGTGAGCGTGTACTGACGGGGGTTGGCGTCCAGGTGCCGCCCCAACAGGAACTCGAACGCCTGCCGCGCCCCCGTCTCGGCTCCCAGCTCCGCAACGCCGCGGAGGAGGGGGACGGAGGGGAGCAGGGCGGGGGCGGTGGGGGTGTGAACGGCGGGGGTGTGAACCGAGGCCAGGTCGTTCACACCCGGCGCCCCGCTCGAGGGCTTCCCTTTGTGAACACGCCGGCCGCCCGTCGTGCCGAAGCGTGGGGCGATCACCTGCTCCAGCGCCGCGGGCAGCATCGCGGCGAGGCGTTCGTCGGAGCCGGCGCTCACCTCCAGCCACACGGTGGGGCGCTCATGGATGAGCAGCAGGGCGCAGCCCGCGTGCACCAGGGCGGTGACCGGGCCCTCGGGATGGCCGACGAGTTGCTGCCAGACCCGTTCACGCAGCGGGACCTCGGCGAGTTTGCCCTGCTTGCGCAGCCAGGCCTCGACCTCGGAGAGGGCGAAGGACGGACTCGTCTCGGTGCCGCCCACCGGTTTAGGGAAGTCGGCGTGCCGGCGGCGCCAGTTGCTGACGGCGGCCCGGCCGACGCCGGCGAGCCGTGCGATTCCGGCGGCGGTCACTTCTGTCGCGTTGTCCCGCACCCGCCCCACTCCCCTCGTTCCGCGTGTGACGCCGAGCATACCGGCACACACGTGATCCACCCCTTCACGCGCGTGTACACACATCATCGCGTGAATCGTGTTGACTCGGTTCACATACTCTGCTGTTATTGACCCAGCGAACGAGCGACCGCCGCACGGAGGCGGTCGCGATCTCGGGGAGGGGACAGTCATGGGGATGAAGGCCAAGGTCGCGCTGGGCGCCGTCGTGGGAGTCGTCATCATCGGTGCCGTGTCGGCGAACAGCGGGAACGGCAGCGACGGAAACGACGGCAACTCCGGCAAGGGCTCGTCGGCGTCCACCCCGCACGCGTCCGGTGGCAAGGGCGACGAGAAGGACGCGGCCAGATCAGAGGCGGCCGACAAGAAGGCCGCGTTCGACGGGGACGGCGAATTCCAGGTCGGCAGCGACGTCAAGCCGGGGACGTATCGCACCACCGGCAACACCGACGGCATGTGCTACTGGGAGCGCGCCAAGGACGCCTCCGGCGAGATGGACTCGCTGCTGGCCAACGACAATGTCAGCGGCACCAGTTACGTCACCGTCAAGCCGACCGACAAGCTGTTCAAGTCGAGCGGCTGCACGGACTGGGAGGCCGTCGACCCGAAGGCGAAGGGGTCGCCCGCCTCCTCGATGGACGGCGACGGCGGCATGTTCAAGGTCGGCACCGACATCGCGCCGGGCACGTACAAGTCGGCCGGCAACGCCGACGACTCCTGCTACTGGGAGCGCACCAAGGACGCCGAGCACGGGCTCGACTCGATCATCGCGAACAACAACGTGACCGGCACCGCCGTCGTCACCCTCCGCCCCGGCGACGCCTACTTCAAGACGACCGGCTGCGGGGACTGGAAGAAGACCGGCTGACCGAGCCGCCGTACGGCATCGCGGTCACCTGGTACGACACCGCGGTCGTCGCATCAGGCGCGGCGGTCCGGCATCCGTCGAGCCGCGCCCGGCCCCCGCACCAGCACCAGCACCAGCACCAGCACCAGCACCAGCACCCACCGCTCATCTCTTCACCATGGAACTCCCATGCGTTGCACCGCATTTGCCGCTCTCTTCCTCGCCGCCGCGGCCACCGCGGGGCTCACCGGCTGTCTGCCCGGGCAAGACAAGGCGGACAGCGAGCCGAAGGGTCCGTTCGCCGGACTGTCCGGCGGCGAGATCACCGACCGCGCCGTGAAGGCCACCACCGCCGCCTCCTCACTCCGTATGAAGGGGGACGTCCCCGACGACGAGAGCGGCGGCACCATCCGCATCGACATGGCCCTGGACAAGAAGGGCGACTGCGCCGGCACGATGAACGTCGGCGGACAGGGCAAGGCCGATCTGATCAAGACCGGCGACACCGTCTACATGAAGTACGACGAGGCGTTCCTGCGCGCGCAGAGCAAGGGCGAGCCCAAGGCCGACACCGACGCGGCCGTGGCGATGCTGGCCGGCAAGTGGACCAAGATGGCCGCGAAGGGCCAGGACGCCAAGGACATCGCCGGCTTCTGCGACCTGGACTCGGTGCTCGGTGGCGCCGAGGACGTCAACTCGGACGCCACCCGCGGGAAGACGACCACTGTGGACGGTACGCCCGCCCTCGTGCTGCACGAGAAGGACGGCAAGGACCGCTACACGCTGTACGTCGCCACCGAGGGCAAGCCGTATCTGCTGCGCATCGACAGCACGTCGGCCGAGGACCCGGGTTCCCTCACCTTCAGCGACTACGACGAGCCGGTGCCCGCGAAGAAGCCGGCAGGCAAGGTCATCGACCTGGACGCCCTCGGCG
The DNA here is from genome assembly GCF_042889305.1 of Streptomyces sp. NPDC002619. Classification (NCBI taxonomy): domain Bacteria; kingdom Bacillati; phylum Actinomycetota; class Actinomycetes; order Kitasatosporales; family Streptomycetaceae; genus Streptomyces; species Streptomyces sp. NPDC002619. The sequence goes on from NZ_JBIAQV010000020.1 coordinate 18,934, forward strand.
GCTGAACCCGGATGCGGCACCTCACAAGGGGTGCCGCATCCACACGTTTGGCTCCACGTACACCGCGTACCCTCGCTCCGGCTCGCAGCGGACGGGGACCAGAGCGCCGGGTACGTCGATGTCGCCCTGGGTGTCGAAGGGCAGGCCCGTCCAGGCGCGCCACTCCTCCAGCGAAGCGGCCACGGTCATGGATGCGGGCGCGATGGAGTCGATGACGGCGCCGGCCCGGGCGTGGACGCGCAGCCACGGGTCGTACGGGAGTCCGTCGGGCCGCGTCCGGTGCGCGTACTCGGTGATCGGGGTGCGGGGTTCGAGGTGCTTGGCACTGGGGCGGACCGGGGCGACCACCTCGGTGAAGCCCTGCGCACGGGTGTTGTCCCGCAGCGCCGAGAGCATCCGGACGGACAGTCCACGGCCCTGGGCGTGCGGGGCCACCACGATGGAGATCGCGCTGACCGTGTCGGGGCGGGTTCCGTGGCGCAGGTCGGCGAAGGCCCGGACCAGCACCTCGTCCCAGCCACGCGCGGGCAGGCCGCCCCGGCCTTCGGCGGCGACGGATACGGGCACGCTGTAGGCGTGCGCGACGACTTCGCCCCGCTCGTCCTCGGCGAACAGCACGTACTGAGGAAGTTCGGTCGGGATACGGCCGTAGTGCGCGTTGCCCACCGGGTCGTTGACCGTGAAGCGGGGCCAGGTGTCGGCCATGCCGACGACGTGTTCGAGCATGTCGGGCCGTTCGGAGAGCTTCGACACCTTGACGTCCATGCCGGCCACGGTAGGTGGGCGTGCTCACGGCCGGAAAGCGGTTTTACGCCGCCCCCGCACGCCAGTCGGACCCGCCGCCCCCCGATGCCTCACCTCAGCGCGCGTGAAAGCGCTCCGGTGCCTTCGTCGGGTTGCCGCCCGAGGGGAGCTTCTGGTCGGGGCAGGTGGTGAGGACCTTCTTCATGGCGGCCTTCTCCCCGGTGGTGACCCACAGGCCGTACTTCTTCTTCACCGCGACCTGCGCGGCGACGTACGCGCATCGATACCCCTTGTTGGGCGGCAGCCAGGTCGCCGTGTCGCCGTCGCCCTTGCCGCGGTTGGTGCTTGCGTCGACGGCCAAGAGGTTGAGCGGGTCGTTGGCCAGAGCTATCCGCTTACCGGCGTCCCAGTACTTGGCGCCCTTCTGCCAGGCGTCCGAAAGCGCGACGACGTGGTCGATGTCCACCAGGCTGCGGCCGCGACGGTACGTCACTTCCTTGCCGGAGTAGGGATCGGGTTCCAGCAGGCCGTAGGACACCTTGCAGTCGCCGTCGGTGAACTTCACCTCCTTCAGGTCGCGCTTGAGGATGTCGTCCCGGGTGTCGCAGGAGTTGGAGTCGGTGTCGGCCCAGGCCGTGCCGAACCGCTCCCGGTCGTAACCGGTCTTCGGCGCCCGGCCCTTGACGGTCAGGGACTCCGCCGCGGCCAGGGCGGCGCCCCCGCTCCCTGACCCCTGAGATCCCGAAGACCCCTTGTTCTGCAGGTCCGTACAACCGGCCACGGCGGCCACCATCGCGACGGCGATGACGGCAGCGCCCTTCAGACGCATCACGAGCGTCCCCCCTTGCTTTCCTGGGCCGCCCCCGCACGGGCGGATCGTTGTGCCGAACCCACGGTAACCGCGGGGAGGGGCGCGGTGGACAGGGGGCTCGCAGGGGGCGCTCGAGGCAACTCGGAGGTGTCGCCGGTCGCTTCCGGCGGCTCAGCGGGTCCGCTCGCAGCTCAGACCTTGCCGATCCCCAGCGTCGACTCCGAGGGCAGCAGCCCCGAGGACAGGACCGCGACCCAGTAGTCGCCGAGGAGTTCGGTGAGCCGGTCGACTCCGGTCGCGCCGAGTGTCCGCCAAGGGGCGGTGGCGAGCCGGTCGGTGTGGAGCTCGACCTCGCTGCGCAGTGCGCGCCCCGCCTCGGTCGCCGTGCCGTCCTCGTCCACCAGGCCGCGGGCCACCAGGCGTTCGCGTGCGGCCGTCCACTCCTCGGCGCTCCAGCCCCGGCTCTCGAAGCGCTCCACGGAGGCGGCGCCTATCGCGGCGAAGGACACGAGCGACTCGACCGGGTCGAGGTCCGCGAGGAGGAGGGCCGCGAGGTGGCCGTCGCCGCGGTGTTCGCGCAGGATCGTCGCCGCGTGCCACAGCTGCAGATGGGGAGCGTCCGGCCAGGGCAGTTCGGCGTTGGCCGCGGCGAGCGGGCGGGCCTCGGTGTTCGCCGCCTCCGCTGCGCGCCGGGCCAGGGCCGCGGCCTCGGCCGGCTCGGGGCCGTCGACGCGGTCGCCCAGGATCGCGCGGTAGGTCCGGTCGATCCCGCGCAGCCTCGCTTCCAGGACCTGCCGGGGGCTCGCGACCGTCCAGGCCGCGTCGATGTGCTGGGCGACCATGCGGGGGTTGAAGCTGTAGAAGGCGGAGGCGACCCGCTCGCTGCCGACGGCGCCCAACGGCGCGGCGCGCAGCGGGAAGTAGCTCGGCCAGCGCTCCTCGGTGTCGTACCCGAGCGCGGCCGCCTCCTCGAAGACCTCCGGCGCGTAGTAGAGGACCGCGTGCAGCGGTTCCAGCAGGTGCCACAGTTGGCGCGCCCGCGCCGGCGTCACCCCGCCGTCCCGCACCGTCCCGCTGCCGACCGGCTTACCGACCTGCTCGGACATGACCGACTCCCCCATCGCATCGTGCTCGACTGGCTGGGTCTACGATCCCAGGATCGACGCCAGGAACTCGCCGGTCCAGCCGAGCAACTCGCGCCCGACCAGCGGCTTGCCGCCCACCTTGGCCGTCTTCGGGCGGGGCACCAGCACCTGGTGGACCGCCGGCTTGATGACCGTCCCGGGGTACAGCCGCTTGAGCCGCAGTTCCTGCGACTCGCGCAACTCCACCGGCGCGAAGCGGATGTTGGTGCCCTGGAGCACGATCTCGCCGACGCCGCACGCGCGCGCGAGCATCCGCAGTCCTGCCACCAGCAGCAGGTTCTCCACCGGCTCGGGCAACTTGCCGTAACGGTCGACCAGTTCCTCCCGTACGGCCTTGATGTCCTCCTCGGAGTTGGCGGAGGCGATCGCCCGGTACGCCTGCAGGCGCAGCCGCTCGCCCGGCGCGTACTCGTGCGGGACGTGCGCGTCGACCGGCAGCTCGATCTTGACCTCGAGCGGCGGCTCCTCCTCGATCTCCCCGGTCTCCAGCTGCCGCCGGTAGTCCGCGACCGCCTCGCCGACCATACGGACGTACAGGTCGAAGCCGACACCCGCGATGTGCCCGGACTGCTCGCCGCCCAGCAGGTTGCCGGCGCCGCGGATCTCCAGGTCCTTCATCGCCACGTACATGCCCGCGCCCATCTCGGTGTGCTGGGCGATGGTCGCCAGACGCTCGTGCGCCGTCTCGGTCAGCGGCTTCTCCGGCGGGTACAGGAAGTACGCGTACCCGCGCTCGCGTCCCCGGCCGACACGGCCGCGCAGCTGGTGCAGCTGGGACAGGCCGAAGGTGTCGCCGCGTTCGACGATCAGTGTGTTGGCGTTGGAGATGTCGATGCCGGACTCGACGATCGTCGTCGACACCAGGACGTCGAACTTCTTCTCCCAGAAGTCCACGACGACCTGTTCGAGGGCCGACTCGGACATCTGGCCGTGGGCGGTGGCGATGCGCGCCTCGGGCACGATCTCGCGCAGCCGGGCGGCGGCACGGTCGATGGACTCGACCCGGTTGTGGATGTAGAAGACCTGGCCCTCACGCAGCAGTTCGCGGCGGATCGCGGCGCCGATCTGCTTCTCCTCGTACGGCCCGACGAAGGTGAGCACCGGGTGCCGCTCCTCCGGCGGGGTGGTGATCGTGGACATCTCGCGGATGCCGGTGACCGCCATCTCCAGGGTGCGCGGGATCGGAGTCGCGGACATCGTCAGCACGTCGACGTTGGCACGCAGCTTCTTCAGCTGCTCCTTGTGCTCGACACCGAAGCGCTGCTCCTCGTCGACGATGACCAGGCCGAGGTCCTTGAACTTCGTCTCCGAGGAGAACAGCCGGTGCGTGCCGATGACGACGTCCACCGCGCCGTCGTTGAGTCCCTCCAGGACCGCCTTGGCCTGGGTGTCGGTCTGGAAGCGGGACAGGGCGCGGACGTTCACCGGGAACTGCGCGTACCGCTCGCTGAACGTCCCGAAGTGCTGCTGCACCAGCAGCGTCGTCGGCACCAGGACCGCGACCTGCTTGCCGTCCTGTACGGCCTTGAAGGCGGCCCGCACCGCGATCTCGGTCTTCCCGTAGCCGACGTCGCCGCAGATCAGCCGGTCCATCGGGACCGACTTCTCCATGTCGTCCTTGACCTCGGCGATCGTGGTGAGCTGGTCGGGCGTCTCGACGTACGGGAAGGCGTCCTCGAGCTCGCGCTGCCAGGGGGTGTCCGTGCCGAAGGAGTGGCCGGGGGCGGCCATGCGCGCGCTGTACAGCCTGATCAGGTCGGCGGCGATCTCCTTGACCGCCTTCTTCGCGCGAGCCTTGGTCTTCGTCCAGTCCGCGCCGCCCAGGCGGTGCAGGGTGGGTGCCTCGCCGCCGACGTACTTGGTGATCTGCTCCAGCTGGTCGGTCGGGATGTAGAGGCGGTCGCCGGGCTGGCCGCGCTTGGCCGGGGCGTACTCGACGACCAGGTACTCGCGCGTGGCGCCCTGGACAGTGCGCTGCACCATCTCGATGTAGCGGCCGACGCCGTGCTGCTCGTGGACGATGTAGTCGCCCGCCTCCAGGGTGAGCGGGTCGATCGTCTTGCGGCGGCGGGCGGGCATGCGGGCGCCGTCCCGGCCGGCCGCCTTCTGGCCGGACAGGTCGGTCTCGGTGAGGACGGCGACCTTGAGCGCCGGGTCGACGAAGCCGTAGTCGATCGAGCCGCACGCCACATGCACGACGGACGGCGCGATCTGCCCGAGGTCGATCTCGAGGCGGGCCGCGACGCCCTCGCCGCCGAGTACCTCGACCGTGCGGGCCGCCGTGCCGTGGCCCTCGGTCACGAAGACCGTGCGCCAGCCGTCGGCGAGCCAGCCCTTGGTGTCGGCCAGAGCCTTCGCCGTGTCGCCGCGGTACGTCTCGGTGGCGTGCATACCCAGCTTCAGCGTGTCCGCGTCCAGTTCTTCGTCCGCCGCGAACGGCGACACGGACCACCACATCATGTCCAGCTCGCGCGCCCGGTCCCGGACGTCCGCGATGGACCACAGGGAGGCCGCGCCGACGTCGATGGGCGCCTCTCCGCCGCCCGCGGTGGCCGCCCAGGACGCCTGCAGGAACTCCTGCGAGGTGGCGACGAGGTCGGCCGCACGCGTGCGTACCCGCTCCGGATCGCATACGACGGCCATGGCGCCCTTGGGCATCACGTCGAGGAGCAGTTCCATGTCGTCGACCAGGACGGGTGCCAGGGACTCCATGCCCTCGACCGCAATGCCCTCGGCGATCCTGCCGAGCAGTTCGCCCAGCTCGGGGTGCTGTTCGGCGAGGGCACGGGCACGCGCGCGTACGTCGTCCGTCAGCAGGAGCTCACGGCAGGGCGGCGCCCACAGGCCGTGCTCGGCGATCTCCAGGGAACGCTGGTCGGCGACCTTGAAGTAGCGGATCTCCTCGACGTCGTCGCCCCAGAACTCGATGCGCAGGGGGTGTTCCTCGGTGGGCGGGAACACGTCGAGGATGCCGCCGCGCACGGCGAACTCGCCGCGCTTCTCGACGAGCTCCACGCGCGCGTACGCCGCCGCTCCGAGGGCGTCCACGACGGCGTTCAGGTCGGCGGTCTGGCCCGTCCTCAGGGACACCGGTTCCAGGTCGCCGAGGCCCTTGACCTGCGGCTGGAGCACGGACCGTACGGGCGCCACGACGACGGAGACCGGGCCCGTCTCGGGGTCGTCGGGGCGGGGGTGGGCGAGGCGGCGCAGGACGGCCAGGCGGCGGCCGACGGTGTCGCTGCGCGGGCTGAGCCGCTCGTGCGGCAGGGTCTCCCACGAGGGGTACTCGACGACGCCCTCCGAGGGCAGCAGCGTGCGCAGGGCGGCAGCCAGGTCCTCGGCCTCGCGCCCCGTCGCCGTCACGGCCAGCACAGGGCGGCCGGCCTCCCTGGCCAGGGCGGCGACCGCGAAGGGGCGGGCCGCCGGGGGGCCGACCAGGTCGACGTGCATGCGGTTGCCGTCCGCGGCCGCGCTGATCGCTTCCGCGAGTGCGGCGTCCTTGACTACGGCGTCGAGCAGACCGTGCAGGCTCATGGAGAGGGCTTTCCGTCCGGGAGGTGGGTAACGCAAAGAGCCCGACGCGGGTGCGGGCCGGGGCTCCCCAGCGTACGACTTGGCGTCGCCTTGCGCCGTTGCCTGTGGATAACGCCGGTTCCTGGTGGGCCAGGGTCGGTGGGTCGAGTGGGAACCTACAAACACGGACGAGCCCGGCGCCGAGAAGTCCCCCAGGACTCCTCGGCGCCGGGCCCTTCCCCCGCAACCCCCGTATGCGGTGGTCGTACGGACCGGTCAAGCCTGCGCAGCTACTCCGTAGCGATCGCGTTGAGTACGTTCATCCGGCCCGCCCGGAACGCCGGGATCAGGGCCGCGAACAGGCCCACGAACGCCGAGCCGATGAACACGCCGATGATCGTCGGCCAGGGGATGTCCAGGACTCCCAGGCCCTCCAGGGCGAGGAGCTTCTGGGCGGTCGCGCCCCAGCCCATGCCCAGGCCGAGGCCGAGCAGCGCGCCGAAGAGGGCGATGACCACGGACTCCAGGCGGATCATGCGGCGCAGCTGGCGGCGCGAGAGGCCGATGGCCCGCATGAGGCCGATCTCCCTCGTCCGCTCGACCACCGACAGGGCCAGGGTGTTCACCACACCGAGGACCGCGACGATGATCGCCAGGGCGAGCAGGCCGTAGACCATGTTCAGGAGCTGGCCGATCTGGTCCTTCAGTTCCTGCTTGTAGTCGGTCTGGTCCCGGACCTCGTAGGCGGGGTACGGCTTCATCGCCTTCTTGAGAGCCGTGTACGCCTGCTTCTCCTGGCCGTCCTTGGCCTTGGCGAACATGATCACGTTCGGCGGGATCTGGCTCTTGGGCAGGTACTTCTCCATCGTGGTGATGCTGGTGTAGCGCGCTCCCTGGTCGATCGCCGTGGAGTCGTCGGTGATGGCAGCGACCTTCAGCTCGGCCGTCCTTCCGCCCTTGAACGCGACGTTGATCGTGTCGCCGACGTGCACGCCGTGCTTCTTGGCGTAGTCGGAGCCGACCGACATGGCGTCCGTGCCGTAGGCGTTCTTCAGGGTGCCCTCGGTGGTCGGACGGCGCAGATCGTCGGCGTACGACGGGTCAGCGGCCGTGAGTCCGTCCTTGTCGGTCTTGCCGTCGGGCGAGGTCAGGGTGGCGTCGAGCATCTTGTAGCGGGTGACGTGGGCGAGGCCGGGCGACTGCTCCATGGCCTGTTCGGCCTTCGGGACGATGCGCTGGTTGCCCTGGACGATGAAGTCCGCGCCGACCGATTTGTCCAGCTCGCTGGTGGCGGAGGCGACCATCGAGGAGCCGACCACGGACAGGCAGGCGACCAGCGCCAGGCCGATCATCAGGGCCGCGCCCGTGGCACCCGTACGCCTCGGGTTGCGCAGGGCGTTGCGCTCGGCCATGCGGCCGACGGGGCCGAAGGCCCGCAGCAGCACCGCGCTGATCACCCGGACCACACCGCCGGCCAGCAGCGGACCGATGACGACGAAGCCGATCAGGGTGAGGACGATGCCCGCGCCGAGGACGAGCGAGCCGTCGCTCGCCTTCTTGGCCGTGGCCGCCGCGTACAGGGCGGCGGCGCCGGTTCCGGTGAGGACCAGGCCGATCAGTGCCCGTACCAGGCCGGCCCTGCCGTCAGCCGGGGTGCCCGCGTCGCGCAGCGCGGCCATCGGGGAGACCTTGCCGGCGCGACGGGCCGGGAGGTAGGCGGCGAGGACGGTGACGATCACGCCGAGGAGCAGCCCGACGACGGGGGTGGTCGCCTTGACGGTCAGGTCCCGGGTCGGCAGGTCCATGCCCATCGAGCCCATGAGCTTCATCAGTCCGACCGCGATGCCGACACCGGCGCCGACGCCGAGGACCGAGCCGACGAAACCGAGGAACAGGGCCTCGACCAGCACCGACCGGTTGACCTGGCCGCGGGAGGAGCCGATGGCCCGCATCAGGCCGATCTCGCGGGTGCGCTGGGCGACCAGCATCGAGAACGTGTTGATGATCAGGAAGATGCCCACCAGGAACGCGATCCCGGCGAAGCCGAGCATGGCGTACTTGATGACGTTCATGAACTCGCCGACGCCCTTGCGGTTCTCGTCGGCGTTCTCCTTGGCGGTCTGGAACTTGTACGTCCCCGCGCCGAGCGTCCGGGCGACGTCCTGCTTGAGCCGCGCGTCGGAGACGCCGTCGGCCGCGGTGACGTTGATCTGCGTGAACCGGCCGGTGGTGCCGAGCAGTTCGCGCTGGGCAGTGGCGGTGTCGAAGTAGACGACGGCGGCACCGGGGTTGGTCACCTTGAAGGTGGCGATGCCGACGATGCGTGCCGTGAAGTCACCGGTCTGCGCGATGGTGCGCAGTTCGTCGCCCATCTTCAGGTGGTGCTTGTCGACGGTGTCGGCGTCGACCATCACCTCGGTGGGCCCGCGCGGGGCGTGACCGGAGGTGATCTCCATGGAGCGCAGGTCGTTCTTCGTCCAGTTGCCGGCGATGGTCGGTGCGCCGGTGTTGGAGCCCATGTTGTCGTTGTCGCTGTCGACGACAGTCACGTTCATCGAACTGACCGCGCCCTCGGCCGACTTGACGCCGCCCGCGCCGGTCACCCGCTCCAGTGCGGAGGCGGGCAGCGAGAGCGGGACGCCGTTCTGCGGGGTCTCGTCGCTCTTGGCGTTCTTCGGCGAGACGGTGACGTCGGACGCGGTCACCGAGAACAGCTTGTCGAAGGTCGTGTTCATCGTGTCGGTGAACACGAGCGTGCCGCACACGAACGCCACCGACAGCAGCACCGCGATCGCCGACAGCGCCATGCGTCCCTTGTGCGCGAAGAAGTTGCGCATGGACGTCTTCAGGACGGTCATGACGTACGCCCCCGGGCGTCGAAGTCCTTCATGCGGTCCAGGACCTGATCGGCCGTCGGCTGGTGCATCTCGTCGACGATCCGGCCGTCGGCGAGGTACAGCACGCGGTCCGCGTAGGAGGCGGCCACCGGATCGTGGGTGACCATCACGATGGTCTGGCCGAGCTCGTCGACCGAGCGGCGCAGGAAGCCCAGCACCTCGGCACCCGCGCGCGAGTCGAGGTTTCCGGTCGGCTCGTCCCCGAAGATGATCTGCGGGCGGGCGGCCAGGGCGCGGGCGACGGCGACGCGCTGCTGCTGGCCGCCGGAGAGCTGGGTGGGCCGGTGCTTGAGCCGCCCGGCGAGGCCGACGGTCTCCACGACCCGGTCCAGCCAGGCCTTGTCCGGCTTGCGGCCGGCGATGTCCATGGGCAGCGTGATGTTCTCGAGCGCGTTCAGCGTCGGCAGCAGGTTGAACGCCTGGAAGATGAACCCGATCCGGTCCCGGCGCAGCTGGGTGAGCTTCTTGTCCTTCAGGCCGGTGATCTCGGTCTCGTCCAGGTAGATCTGACCGCTCGTCACGGTGTCGAGCCCGGCGAGGCAATGCATGAGGGTGGACTTGCCGGACCCCGAGGGGCCCATGATCGCGGTGAACCGCCCGCGGGCGATGTCCACGTCGACGTGGTCGAGAGCGACGACTCGGGTCTCCCCGGACCCGTACGCCTTGACGACCTGCCGGGCCCGCGCGGCAACGGCCGTAGGCCCTCCAGTGCCCCCGTGCCTGGGAATGGTCACAGCCGATGTCACGGTAAGTCTCCTATGTCGGTTGACGAATGGGCGGCGTGGAGCGCCACACCGGTGGATCGAGGTGGTATTTCGCGCTGTCGTACGTCGCGAAGCGGTACAACGATGAGTCTCGTGGGCGGCAGGGGTGCCGCGCGCTGGTGCGAAGCCCCGTCTTCTGCTGGGGAAAACCCCACCCCCGCCGGTTCGGACAACCGCCCCCCCGGCGGCATAAAGCCAGGTTAAGGACGGCTCGGGGCCGTCTCGTCCTCCGCCGGTACGAACCCTCCCCGAGCCGTAGTACGGAGGTACCCCTAGGGGCTGTCCACCGCCGGGTGGAGTCCTTCTCGGGGTCGGCTCCACCCGCCGGCGCAGTCAGGTTCCACCCCCCGTCGCCATCAGCAGGTGCCGCGCGAGCGCGTCGTTGAGGGGTGGTGGTCGGGCGACGGGCGGGCCAAGTGGGAAGCTGTGGTGCGGCGATAGATGCAGGGGCCATACAGGGCCGAGCAGAGCCATGGGAAGGGGATCCGGTGGGCGACACGAAACCCGCGATACGCGGCGGCACGGCACGGAGTACCGGGGCACGCGCGCGTGGCGCGGTCGTCGCCGCGCTGATGCTGGCGATGGCGCTGGCGGCACTCGACTCCACCATCGTCTCCACGGCCGTACCGCAGATCGTCGGCGACCTCGGCGGGTTCTCCGTCTTCTCCTGGCTGTTCTCCGGTTATCTGCTCGCCGTGACCGTCACCCTCCCCGTGTACGGCAAGCTCTCCGACACCTTCGGCCGCAAGCCGGTGCTGGTCGCGGGCGCGGCCGTCTTCCTGCTGGGCTCGCTGCTGTGTGCGGTCGCCTGGAACATGTGGGCGCTGATCGCGTTCCGCATCGTGCAGGGCCTGGGCGGCGGGGCGCTGCAGGGCACGGTGCAGACCCTCGCGGCCGACCTCTATCCGCTGGAGGAGCGTCCGAAGATCCAGTCCAAGCTGTCCACCGTGTGGGCGGTGTCGGCGGTCGCCGGGCCGGGGCTCGGCGGAGTGCTGGCGGCGTACGCGGACTGGCGGTGGATCTTCCTCGTCAATCTGCCCATCGGCGCGGCCGCGCTCTGGCTGATCGTCCGTCATCTGCACGAGCCGGCGCGCGAGCCGCGCACGCCCCCGCGCATCGACTGGAAGGGGGCGCTCGCGGTGTTCGCGTGCGGCGGCGTACTGCTGACCGCGCTGGTGCAGGGCGGGGTGGCGTGGGCGTGGCTGTCCGCTCCGTCGCTCGCGCTGTTCACCACCGGGCTCGCGCTGCTCGTGCTGGTGGTGGTCGTGGAGCGGCGCGCGCCGGAGCCGATCATCCCCGGGTGGGTGTGGCGCCGCCGCACGATCGCGGCGGTCAATCTCGCGCTGGGTGTCATGGGTCTGCTGATGGTGGCGCCGTCGGTGTTTCTGCCGACGTACGCGCAGTCGGTGCTCGGACTCGCTCCCGTGGCGGCCGGATTCGTGCTGTCCGTATGGACGTTGAGCTGGCCGGTGTCCGCCGCGCTGAGCCAGCACGTGTACCGGCGCATCGGCTTCCGCAACACCGCGCTGCTCGGCATCGGCGCGGCGGCCCTGATCCTGTTCGCGTTCCCGTTCCTGCCCTACCCGGGGGCGGCCTGGCAGCCGACGCTGCTGATGCTGCTGCTCGGCGGCGCGCTGGGCCTGTTCCAGCTCCCGCTGATCGTCGGCGTGCAGTCGACGGTGGGCTGGGCGGAGCGCGGCACGACGACGGCCTCGGTCTTGTTCTGCCGGCAGACCGGGCAGACCATGGGCGCCGCGCTGTTCGGCGCGGTCGCCAACGGCGTGCTGGCCGCACGGCTGGGCGGCTCGGGCTCCCTGGACTCGGTGACCCGCGGGCTGGAGGCGGGTACGGCGCCGGAGGCGATGCGGCGGGCGGTCGCCGACGCCGTGCACGCCGTGTACCTGGGGGCCGGCTGTGCGGCGGTACTGGCGTTCCTGGTGCTGCTGTTCCTGGCGCCGCGGAGGTTCCCGGTGATCCGGGACTGAGTGGCGCGCGCGTCACCGCCCGGCGGCGGCATGGTCCTTGCCGCCGAAGGCCTCCTTGCGGATGAGGTCGAGCAACGTCGGCGTGCCCTGTGTGGTGCGCACGTCGACGAACGCGCGCACCTGGCCGCGTTCCCCGACGGCCTGCCGTACCAGTTCACGGGCGAGGTCGACCCGCGCGGTGTACCGGCCGGGCAGTCGCGACGTACCGGTCCGGTAGTCGCTGACGGCGTCCGCGTCGAACAGCCCGCCGGGCCGCAGGACCGTCCAGTCGAGGCCGCTCGCGCGGACGATCTCCTCCATGCGCCGCATGTCGTCGTACACGGTGCGCCCCATGAAGCGGGCGATGCCCGGCTCCAGCACCTTGCGGAACAGGAAGTTCTCGCCGGGCGCGGGCGTCCCGAACAGGACGGTCGAGGTCACTCCGACCAGCCGCCGTACGCCGTGCCGGGTCATGGCCCGGGCGATGTGCGTCATGCCGCCGGAATAGACGGTGACCGGGTCGCGGCTGTAGGGCACACCGAGCGCCGAGGCGACCGCGTCCTGCCCGGCGACGGCGGACTCGACCGCGCCGGAGTCGTGCACGTCCGCCGCGACGACCCGCACCCGTGGCCCGCGCGCGGGGAAGCTTTCCGGGTGGCGTGTGACGGCGGTGACCGTGTGGCCCGCGGCATCCGCCTGCTCGACGACCAGCCGTCCGGTGGGCCCGTTGGCTCCGAAGACGACGATGTTCATGCGGTGTTCCCTCTCCACGACGTTCCGAGCCGGTGCTTCCGGGCCGGTACTGCCGACAAGAGGGCGCGCGAGGCGGAGAGTGTGACGCCGGGACCCGCCGGTGAGACATGGACAACAGTTTCCGTACGGACGTCACGCGCACGCGCGCGTGCCGGGGAACCTCCAACAGACCGCCGAAAAGGCTGACTTAACGCGGGTAACACCTGAGGTCAGAGGCGTTTTCGCGCAGTAAGCGCATACCGACCGGCCAGTTCGGTGAAAAGCGGGGCGCATTCCGGATACTTGCGAGTAACGTGCGTGGCTCCACTCCCCACCTCCCTGCGGTCCGCCGCCACGGACCCGAGCCGCGCAAGGAGCCCCGGGATGTCATACGACCCGTCCCCACACGTTCCGTCGCACGTCCCGCCACACCTCACCTACCCCTGGCAGGTCGCTTCCCCCGAACCGCCCCGCCCCCGCAAACCGCCCCGCCGCGTGCCCCTCGGGCACCACAGCGATCTGCGGATCCTGCGCGGCGCCTACCGCCGGCAGCGGCGCACCGCCACCTTCACCGCGCTCGGCTACTTCACGCTGTTCCTCGTCCTGTCCGCGTTCGCGCCGGGCCTGATGACGAGCAGGGTCACCGACGGCGTACCGGCCGGCCTGCTGCTCGCGCTCCTCCAGCTGCCGGTCACCTGGCTGGCGATCGCGCTGTACGAGCACACCGCCCGCCGGCGCGTCGACCCGCTCGCGGACCGCATCCGCAAGCAGGCCGAACTCGACGCCCGACGGGGGGCGCCGCGATGACCGGGCTCACCGGCTTCAGCGACTCGGCGCAGGCGATGTCCCTCGTCGCCTTCAGTGCCGTCGCCACGATCACCCTCCTGCTGTGCGTGATGACCGGCCCCGACCGCGACGACCTCGACGAGTTCTACACCGGCTACGGCTCCCTGTCCCCCCTGCGCAACGGCCTCGCCATCGCCGGCGACTACATCTCGGCGGCCACCGTGCTCAGTACCACCGGCGTGATCGCGCTGTGCGGCTACGACGGCATCGTCCTCGCGCTCAGCACCGCGCTGTCGCTGATGCTGCTGATGTTCCTGCTGGCCGAACCCCTGCGCAACGCGGGCCGGTTCACCATGGGCGACGCGCTGGCCCGCCGCCTGCCGGGCCGCAGCGTCCGTGTCGCCGCCTGCGCGGTCACCCTCGCCGCACTGCTGCCGATGATGCTCGTGCAACTGGCCGGCGCCGGGCAGCTGATGGCGTTCATCCTCGGCTTCACCAACGAGTCCCTGAAAACGGGCTTCGTCATCGGCTTGGGCGCGCTGATGATCAGCTACGCGGCGATCGGCGGCATGAAGGGCACCGCCCTCATCCAGATCCTGAAGATCGTCATGCTGCTCGGCTCGGGCGCCCTGGTCGCCGTGCTGATCCTGTACCGCTTCGACTGGGACCCGGGCGCACTCTTCGACGCGGCGGCGCGACAGAGCGGCGCCCCAGCGGCGTTCCTGCACTCGGGCCTGGAGTTCGCGGGTGGTCCCGCTCCCCGTCTGGACATGATCACCTCACAGCTGACGATCGTCGCGGGCGGCGCCTGCCTGCCGCACATCACCATGCGCATGTACACCGCCTCCAGCGCCCGCCAGGTGCGCCGCTCCATGTCCTGGGCGGTCTCCAGCGTGGCCCTGTTCGTGCTGATCATCACGGTCGTCGGGATGGGAGCGACGGCCCTGATCGGCCGCGCGACGATCGCCGGTGCCGATCCGCAGGGCAACACGGCGTATTTGCTGGGGTCGAGGGCGGCGTTCGGACCGGACGTGTCGACGGCGGAGACCCTGCTGTTCACGACGGTCACGACGGCGATCTTCCTGACCCTGCTGGCCTCCGTCGCCGGGATGATCCTCGCCTGCGCCAACTCCCTGGCCCACGACATCTTCGCGACCCACCTGCGGGACCTGTCCGCGCGACGCGAGATGGCTCTGGCCCGGGTCTCGGCGCTGGCCATAGGCGTCCCCACGATCCTGCTGGCGACCCTGGTCCAGCACCGCAGCCTGCAACCCCTGATCACGCTCTCCTTCTGCCTCGGCGCCTCCGCCCTCGCGCCGGCTCTCGTCTACGGCCTCTTCTGGCGCCGCTACACCCGAACCGGCCTGCTGTGCACCCTGATCGGCGGCTCGCTCACCGTCCTCCTGCTGATGCCGGGCACCAACCTCGTCTCCGGCTCCCCCGTCTCGGCCTTCCCCGAGGCCGACTTCAACTGGTTCCCGTTCACGACGACCGGCATAGTCTCGATCCCGGCGGGCTTCGCCTTCGGCTGGCTCGGCACGGTGGCCTCCGGCCGCAGGAAGGCGGAGGAACAGCGGCGGCAGTACGAGGCGGTGGAGGGATGGATTCTGGCGGGGGTGGTGCGGAGGGGGAGTTGACATGGAGTTCAGAGGGAGTTGAGGAGCGCGGGGATGCGAGAGCGCGGGGCAGGGGACGTGCACGCGGGCGGGCTAGCGTGCGCGCGGGGGTGAACGGGCAGAAGGGAGCGCGCGGCGCGGGCAGTGCGCCGTGCGGGCGAGCAGGCGCCGGGGCGGGCGTGCGCTGAGCGAGCGGACTCGGAGACGCGTGCCGGGCGTGGGGAAAGGATGTGCGCGCCATCCGCTCAGAGCTACACTCACCCGCTCGGACCAGTTCAGGCCGGCTCGGTTCGCTCGGCCCGGATCATTCCAGGGCCGCCTGGCTCGCCAGTGTCGTCAGGCTGCTGCGTACGTGCTCCATCTCCGCCCGTACGTCGTCCCAGGTCTCCCCGTGGTCGCGGAGCACCTGTTCGGTCTCCCGGGCGATCTGGTCCTCGCGCAGCCGTGCCTGGGCCAGGATCTCGGCGGCACCCGCGCGCGCCTCCTCCTGGCAGCGCCGGGCCGACTCCTCCGCCTCGGCGAGCGCACGCTTCATCTCCGACAGTGCCACCTCCGCCCGGGCCACGGACTCGGTGTGCCGTGCCTCGGACGCGACCGCACGCTCGGCCTCCTCGCGCTCGGCTCCGGCCCACCGTTCGGCGTGCTCCCTGGACTGCTCGGCGAGCACCCCGGAGGTGCGCTGCCGCATCTCGCGCAGCGCGGCGAGAGCCTCGCTGCGTGTCTCCTTCACCTCGCTGCGGGCGCTGACGCGCACGTCGTCCGCCTCGGCGCGCGCCGCGAGCAACCGCTGACGGGCGCGTTCCTCGCCGTCCGCGCAGAGCGCGTCCGCTTCCTCCTGCGCCGCCCGGCGTACGCCGAGGGCGCGCGACTCCGCCTGCGCAACCTGCTCCTGCGCCGCGCGCCGCGCGCCCTCCCGTACGGCCGCCGCTTCTTCCACCCCGAGCTGGAAGATGCGCCGTGCACGCTCCCCGAGCGTCTCGTACGTCTGCGGAGCGAGCTGCGCGACCGTCTCGCGCAACCGCTCCGCCTCCGCCTCCATGTCCTTGGCGAGCACGGTCAGCCGCGCTGCCCGCTCCCACGCGGCGTCCCGCGCCTGCGAGAGCGCCGTCACGCAGGCGTCGGCCTGCTCGGGGCGGTAGCCACGCCCCCGGACGGTCACAAAGCCGTACCGCGACATCGACGCGCTGCTCACCCTGGAACCCCTATCCGCCGGACACACACGAAATGATGATTTCGCGCACATCTTGATGGATCGGGCGTAATGGTTCATAACGCGACACTCCGCGGACATGGCGCAGTGGGCAGGTTCGGCCGACGGGTCAGGCCGCGCAACCCTCAGATGTCATCGGGCCGCCCTCCTGTACCGGGTGAGGACAGCCGCGCCGACTCGTTCGGCCGACAGGCACTCCAGATCCGCGGGCGGGCCTACGGCGGAGAAGAGGCGCCGACCCGCGCCGAGGACGACGGGGAAGGTGAGCAGCCGGTACTCGTCGACCAGGTCCTCACCCCGCAATGCGTGTACGACGTCCAGGCTGCCGGTGACGATCACATCGTGGCGCTCGCGCTCGCGCCGAACGGCGTCGACGAGGCCGCCGTCCAGGAGCCGTGAGTGCGCCCAGGCCGACACGTCTGCCTGCGTGCGGGAGGCGACGAGCTTCGGCACGGCGTTCATGCGCGCCGCGAACGGGTCGTCGCGCCCCGGCCACAGCCGCGCGAACAGCTCCCAGGTCCTGCGCCCCAGCAGCAGAACCCCGTCGTCCAGGGTGCTCCCCAGACGGAACTTGTCCCCGGCGACCGCCTCGGGTCCGTACCGGAACGCCCAGCCGCCCCGTGGTGTGCCCCCGGAGCCGTCCGGGTCCTCCACGATCCCGTCCAGGGTGATGAACTCGATGACGACGACACTCATGACGTCCGTCCCTTCGGTGCGATCGATGCTCACCGGTACGTACCGGTGACACCGCCCCGAATCATCGGCGCGCCCAAAACCCGTCCGGAGGAATCAGCCGACCGCGCCGAACACCTCCAGCACGCGTGGATCCGCGAACACCACGTTGCGTGCGACGCGCCCGCCGGTGACGGTGAGGACCTGCACCGTGTGGAACCGGTGCCCGCCACCCGGCTCCGGCGCGTACGCCGCGAGCGCGGGCTGCCCGTTGGCAGTGAGGGGCGCGATCCGCCAGCCCACGCCCCTCATCGCGAACACGCGCCCCATGAACCGTCCGTAGTCCCCACTGCCCCGGTACCACAGCGGCACCGGCGGCATCTCCAGCACGGCGTCGTCGGTGAGAAGCCGGACGAGCGCGGGCACGTCGGCAGCCTCGAAGGCCCGCACGTACCGCTGAACCACCGCGCGCACCTCGGGGTCGTCGGGTTCCGTGACCTCGCCGGCACCGCCCACGCGCGCGAGGGCGGCACGCGCACGCTGGAGCGCGCTGTTCACCGCGGGCACCGACGTCTCGAGCTGGGCGGCGACCTCGGCGGCGCTGAACTCCAGCACCTCACGCAGCACGAGCACGGCCCGTTGCCTCGGCGGCAGCACCTGCATCGCCGCGATCAGCGCGAGCCGCAGATCCGCCCGCACCTCTACGTCGTAGCGGGCATCGGGGAACGGCTCGAGCCACGGAATGTCCGACGCCGGCGTGAGCGGCGCCCCCGGATCGTCGCTCGGCGCGCACAGCCCGGACGGCAGCGGGCGCCGGCCGCGCCCCTCCAGCGCGGTCAGGCACACGTTCGTCGCGATCCGGTACAGCCACGTGCGCACGGACGCGCGCGTGGGGTCGTACCGCTCGCGCGCCTTCCACGCGCGCAGCATCGTCTCCTGCACCAGATCCTCTGCCTCGTGGAACGAGCCCAGCATCCGGTAGCAGTACGCCACCAACTCGCCCCGGTACGGCTCGAAGTCCACGCGCCCATCATGCCCGGCGGCCCGCACACGAAGGGGCCGGACCCGATCGTGCGACCGGACCCGGCCCCCTGGCCCACGGGAGACGAGCTAGAGCAGCCCGTCCCACATCTGCTCCAGCAGCACCGACCACCAGCTCTCCGGCGAACCCAGCGCCGCCGGGTCCAGGGAGGCCAACTGGGCCTGGAAGTCGACGGTCCAGCGGCCCGCCTGCTCCTGGTTCAGGCCGAAGCGCAGCCGCCACATACGGCCGAGCAGCGCCAGGGAACGCGCGAACTCCGGCAGCCCGGTGTTCACGAACTGCGGCGGCACCGAAGCACCGCCCGGCCCCGCCTCCACGGGCACGGCGACGATGTTCGCGGTGCCGTACTGCACGCAGATCGCCTTGCCGAAGTCGGTGCCCATCACGAGGTACGAGCCCGCGTCCGCGGCGGGCTGCACCCCGCGCTCCTGCGCCAGCTCCGCCAGCGTCGGCACCGGACGGCCCGGCTGGGCCTGCGCCCAGAAGAACGGACCCATGTCCAGCGGCAGCCCGGCCGCGACCAGCGTGTGCGCCACGACCGGCGGCACGCCCTGCCGCGACACCGCGGCCTGCTCGAACCGGAACACACCCGGCCCGAACGCCCCCGCCAGCTCCTGCGCGATCCCCTCCGGCGGAATCGGCGGCACAGGCTGCACCGGCGGCAACGGCGCACGCACTGGCGCGGGGCGCGCGGGACCGTCGGCCACCTGGTGCAACTCGCCCTGGTGCGCCAGCAACTGCTGCATGCCCTGCTGCCGGCTCGCGTGGTCCGTGCCGTACGGCGCGATGCTCGTGATCCGCGCCTGCGGCCACTGCTCCCGGATCATCCGCGCGCAGTAGGCACCGGGCAGCTCGCACGACTCCAGCTCCGTGTGCAGCTCCAGCACCTGGTCCGGCGGCACGTTCATCGCACGCAGCTCGTGGAAGATCTGCCACTCCGGATGCGGCGTACCCGGCGCCGAACGCCGGATCAGCTGCTGCTCGGACCCGTCCTGCGCGCGGTAGCGCAGCACCGCCTGATACCCGGGACCGACGGTCGGCTGACCCTGCGGCGGGTAGCCGTACGCGGGCGGCTGACCGGGCATCGGCTGGCCGGGCAGGGGCGGCTGACCCGGGGGCGGCATCGCACCCGGCGGCATCGGCTGCGGCACACCCGGGGGCATACCGGGTGCACCGGGCGCTCCGGGTGCGCTCGGGGCTTGCGGCGGCGGGGGCGCGCCGGGGCCGCCCACCGGGGGCGCGGCCAGCACGGTCTCCGCGTGGTGCACGACGCCGGGCGCGCCACCTGAAGCGCCCTGCACGCCCGGCGCGCCAGGCACACCCGGGGCGCCTGGGACCTGCGGTGCGCCGGGGGCGCCAGGGGGCAGGGGTGCGCCAGGGGCCGCAAGCCCGGCGGGCACGCCGGGGGCGCCCGGAACTCCGGGAGCGCCGGGCGGATTCGGCATGCCCGGGGCGCTCGGCAGACCCTGCGCGCCGGGCGCGCCAGGCATGTCCGGGGCGCCCGGAGGCACCGGCGCGCCCCCTCCCAACTGACTGGGATCGGCAAACACGGTGGCCGCGTGATGCACATTGCCGGGCGGCGTGCCGCCCGGTGCACCCGGCGCGGCGGGCGAGTTGGGGGCGCCCGGCGCCTGCGGCGCACCCGCGCCGCCACCCGCTCCCGGACCGCCCACTCCCTCGGGCCCGTCGGGACCGAGCGCCGACACGAGTTGCGTCGGCACGTAACCACCCGCCGGCGCTCCGGGCGCGGCAGGCGGAGGCGCGCTCCCCGGACGCGCGCCCGGCGCCCCCGGAGCACCCGGCGGCGGAGGCGGCGTACCCGTCCCCCCACGCGCCCGGCGCGGCGGCGCCGCCTTGCTCGTCGCGGCGTCCGCGATGTCACCGGCGTTGGGCGCGAGCGGCCGTCCCGGCGCGTCCGGGGCGCCGCCCGGCGCCTGCGGATAGCCGTATCCCGGGACGCCCGGAGGCGGCGTACCCGGAGCGCCGGGACCCTGCGGGTAGCCGTACGAAGGCGCACCCGGCGGAGGCGGAGGGGTGCTCCCCTGCGGCGCGCCCCGCACGACCCCCGGAGGGGGCGTGCCAGGAACCGCCGGTCCCTGCTGATGGCCGTACGACGGCGCACCCGGCGCGGGCCGGGGCGTGCTGCCCTGCGGGGCGCCCGGCGCACCAGGCGTGCCGTGCGCCCCGGGCACACCAGGTGCCCCGGGCACACCCACGACTCCGGGCGCCCCCGGCGCACCACCGGGAGCGTGCGGAGCACCCGACGCTCCCGGCGCAAACCCCTGCACTCCAGACGCGTTCGAAGCGTCGAGCGCCGGTGAGACCGCCGTGGGCGGAAGTTGGCTTCCTCCCGACATCAGCGCCGTCTTCGCGTCCGGCGCGGCGGGCGGCGGCGTACGTTCGTCCGTGTCGCTCAGCGGCGGCGCGAACACCGTCGCGGGCAACGGCACCGAACGGTCGTCACCGGAATCGGCGTTCGTGTCCGTCCCGGCCCAGGGCGTCGCCCCGGCAGGCGCACCCGCACCACCTGGCACACCGACAACACCGTGCGCCCCACCGGCGGACGCCGCGCCCGCACCCGCACTACTCTCACCACTCGCCCCAGCCGGAGGCCACGACGCACCACCGCCTCCAGGCACGCCCGGCACACCCGAACCCCCAGCAGACCCGGCAGCCGCAGCCACCCCACCGGTGCCGACACCCGCACCCCCCTGCACCGGCACCCCCGCCTGCGTCTGAGGCAGCTCACCGCCACCCGGCGAACGCCGGTCCGGGATGCCCAGCTTGTCCGCCGCCTCCTGCAACCACTCCGGCGGACTCAACAAGAACGACGTCTGATTCAGGTCCACCCGAGCAGCCGGCGCCGCAGGCACGTCCGCGGACCCATCCTCGCGGCCGTACTCCTCCTCGTACCGGCGGATCACCTCACCCACCGGCAGCGCCGGCCACAACGTCGCCTCACCGCTGTCCCGCGCGATCACCAGCCGCTGCGCACCCGCATCCGACCGCGGCCCCTCCGCGCGGTCCTCACCCCACACCACGAAACCGAGCTCGAACTCCCGCACCCGCACCTCGCGATGCTGATACGCCGGAACGTCCCCGTTGATCCACTCCTCGGCGCGCTCCTGCGCCTGCGCGAACGTCACCATCGAAAATCACTCCCCCGCAGCCGCGGCCGACGACACCGGAACCGCATGCGCGAAACCGCCGTCCACCATCAGGTTCGCCACCGTCTCCAACTCCGGCGGACTGCCCGCCAGCCGCGACAGGAACACGTCGAAGTCCTCACCGCACGGCAGCAACAACCGTTCCACCCGCTCCGCCGGCGACCACGACGGATCCACGTCCCGCACATCGTCGTACGCGCAGAACCACACCGAACCCACCCGCTCGCCCTTCACCTTCACCGCGAGCAGACCACCCTGCACAAAAACCACGCCCAGGTAATCCTTCGTCAGATGGTCACGCAGGCACTTGTTCACGTACACCAGGTCATTGACCGCCGCCTCGTCACGCACCGTGAAGAACGGCTGGTCCAGGAGGAGACCCAACTCCGCGTCCAACGCCGTACCCACCGGCGCGCACCCGCCCGCCGCCTTCAGGAAGGAGCGGTACGCACCCGGCAACCGGTAGCCCAGGTCCTCCTCCACCCCCAGCACCTGCTGCTCCGTCACCGCCACACCCGACTTCGGAAGACCGAAGTGCGCCGGACGCGTCTCCTGCAACGGCCGCGTACCCCGCTTGCCCTGGTCCACCAACGCCGTCGCCACCCCGCCGTGATGCCGCAACAGCGCCTTCACCTCGACCGGAACCAGCTCCAACCGCCGCGAACCCACCACGTGATGCCACGCCCAGCCGTGCGGCGTCGCCACCGACGGCACCGTGTCCCACAACTCATGCCCCGTAGCCGCCAACGCCGCGTTCGCCGACACGTAATCCGTCAACCGCAGTTCATCGACACCGAAACCCTCCGGCGGATCCGCGATCTGAGCCGCCGCACGCGCGTAGGGCGAGAAATCGGGATAGCCACCCTCATCGACACGTACCCCTCTCGGGTGACGTGCCGCCCGGACCGGATCCGGGAAGTGCACGACCTGCCCGGCGTAGGCCGCGTTCGGCGGCACTACCTGTCCCCCGGCCTGGCGGCCGGGAGGTGCCCCCAGCCCGAGCCGACCTGTCGTCATGGCGGTTGCCCCCTGCGGCACTCTGTACGAGCCGAAACCACGCCATCAACAGCGCACCACGACCCGTATCCGACTGTCTCTCCAACGTCACCGACGCCTTGACCGCGCGCATCGCGGTGCCGACAGCCTATGCGGTACACGCACACCGGTCACCGGGCCTCCGCTTCCGTGACCTGCCGTCACCCCACCGTGACAGCCGGCCCAAACCCGGGCGTGTCGCACCGCCCCAGCTTCCGCACCAGCCACGGAATTTGGCACTCTGTGTCCTTCGGGGCGACACCCGGGAGGGGATGATGACCATGAACGCGACGCAGACGGGACCGCACACGGACCCGCAAGGCGGCACCCCCGGCGACCCCCGCGTCGACTGGAGCCACGCCGAAACACCCCACGCCCCCGCCCTCCTGCACCGCCGCGACGGCATCCTGCCCACCGTCGCCGCCGCCCTCTCCGTCCGCGGCACCACCCTCACCGGCACCGCCGCCCGCGGCGACCAACCCCCCTCCCTCCACCCCCTCGTACAGGACTTCCTCGACACCCTCACCAGCGCCCAACGCGACCGCTTCACCGGCCGCTGCGCCGAGACCATCCTCATCTCCCGCCACATCGCCGCCGCCGACGCCACCCGCAGCAAACGTGCCTCCCGCAAACCCATGACCAGCGGCGAAGCCCGCAAAACCCTCAAGCAGTCCAAGCTCACCGCCCGCCGCATACGCGAGGACGGCGACCCCCTGCACGGCAGCTTCGCCGCACCCTGCCGCGCCTGCGCCGCGCTCAGCGCCCACTTCGGCGTCCGCGTCATCGACCCGGCCACGGTCACGGCCGACGACTGACCCACCACACCCACACAACACGCGGTACGCAGTACGCAACGCACTCGACGAACGAAGGGCAGATGCACACCGACCGCACCACCACCCCCAACCCCCCGGCCCAACCCGAGCAGGGGGCACACCAGATGCGCTTCCCCCCACCCGTCGACACCACCCTCCGCACCGCCGGCTGGCAACCCGGACGCTGGGACATAAAACAGGCAGAATTCTGGGCCGACACCCTGCGCGAACACACCTCACCCGCCGGACACCGGCACGCCGTCTTCCCCGCCGCCGTCGAGGCCTGGGCCGAATTCGGCGGCCTCCACATCACCCCCACCGGCCCCGGCCGCCAGATCGCCCCGGCCACCCTGCACCTCGACCCCCTCCACGGCCTCCACCTCGCCCGCACCCTCGGCGACCTCGGCCGCGCCCTCGACACCGAGGTCTGCCCCCTCGGCGAGGAGACCGACACCCGAGCACTCCTCGCCATCGACACCGAGGGCCGCGTCTACACCCTCGACCACACCGGCGACTGGTACCTCGGCCCCGACATCGACCACGCCCTCGCCGCACTCATCGCGGGCATAGAGCCGGTACGACTCACAGCAGGCTGAACCACAGCAGCGCACACGGCGCCTACGCCGGAATCACCGCCGACACCCGAAAACCCCCCGCATCCGTCGGCCCCGACACAAACACACCGCCCAGCGCCAGAACCCGCTCCCGCATCCCCAGCAGACCATTACCACCCGACGGCAACCGCGCGGCGCGCGCCGACGCGGGCTCCGGCGGCGGCTCGTTCTCCACCTGCATCGCGATCTCCGACATCCGATGCGCCAGCCGCACGTGCGTCTTCGCACCCGCCGCATGCTTGTGGACGTTCGTCAACGCCTCCTGAACCACCCGGTACGCCGTCTGCTCGATCTCCGCCGCATACGACCGCGTCTCCCCCTCCACCGACAGATCCACCACCATCCCCGCAGCAGCCGACTGCCCGATCAACTCGTCCAACTCCGACAGACACGGCCCCTCCCCCTCCTCCTCGGCCACCCGCGACGCGGCCACCGCCGCAGCCACCCCCACCGCCACCAACGGCACCCCCGCCACACCCCGCTCCACACCGTCCTCCCCCGACCGCAACACCCCCAACATCTCCCGCAACTCCGTCAACGCCTGCCGGCCCATGTCCCCGACCAGCACCGCATTCCGCACCGCCTTCTCCGGATCCTTCCGCGCCACCGCCTGCAACGCCGCCGCATGCACCACCATCAGACTCACCCGATGCGCCACCACGTCATGCATCTCACGCGCGATCCGCCGCCGCTCCTCATTACGCGCCCACTCCGCCCGCTCCTCAGCCCGCTCGGCCAGCAACTGCAACTCCCGCTCAAGACTGTCCGCCCGCTCCCGCAGGCTCTCCATCAGCCGACGCCGCGCACCGACGTACAACCCGAGAAGAACAGGAGGAGCCGTCAAACCCAGCGACGTGGTGATCGACGCGAACGGCACGAACCAGTCACCCAGCGTCAGATCCCCCCGCGCCATGTCCTGCCGCACCCGCACGAACGTCACGATCATCGTCCCGACGAGCGACATCCCGGCCAGCGCACTGATGATCCGGCGCGGCAGCTCCGCCGCCGCCAGCGTGTACAGGCCGACGATGCCCATCAGGAAGCCCATCTGGGCCGGCGTGATCGCGATCGCCACCAGCACGACAGCAATCGGCCATTTGCGCCGCAACAACAGCACCGAACCGGCGAGCA
Source organism: Streptomyces sp. NPDC002619 (assembly GCF_042889305.1). Lineage (NCBI taxonomy): Bacteria > Bacillati > Actinomycetota > Actinomycetes > Kitasatosporales > Streptomycetaceae > Streptomyces > Streptomyces sp. NPDC002619. Next base: position 43,592 of record NZ_JBIAQV010000020.1, read on the forward strand.
AACCGAACACGATCCCCACGGGCACCGGAATCCCCGCGTCCCGCGCGAACGGAATCCCCTCCGCACCGCACTCCACGGCCGACACCAGCGCGAGACTCCCGTCGAGCACCGCGCTACGCCACCTGGCCCACCACCACGGCCCGGTCACGGCCGCCGTGTGCTCTTCCCCCGTCGTGGTCATGCGTCCAGCCTACGGGCGCCGGGCCTCGCTTTTCCGGTGAGTTTCGCCTACTGCCCCACACCACACTCCGTAATCGAATAACTGCGAAACCCACCGGTATCCCTCGAACTACTGAAGCACGCCCGTTCGACCCCGGAACGTGTCATTCCGGCCAGACGGTATGCCCATGGCACATTCGAGCGGCAAGTACGACGACTTCGAGACGTTGCGGAAGCGAGCGGTCGCGTTGCGACGCGGGGGCTACAGCCTTCGACAGATCCGGGACGAGCTGAAGATCTTCAACAACGTCATCCTGAGTCAACTGGTGAAAGGGGAGCCGCCGCCGGAGTGGACGAAGAGGCCGAACGCAAAGGACGACCTGCGGGCGAAGGCACGGGAGCTTCGACTCCAAGGTTGGACGTACGACCAGATTGAAGCTGAGCTGGGGTGCTCCAGGAGTTCGGTCTCACTCTGGGTACGGGACCTGCCGAAGCCAGAGCCTCGCTACACACCCGAAGAACAGCGGGCCCTTATGAACGAGGGGCTGGCACACAAGCGCGCCGCCCAAGACCGTGAGCGCGAAGCGACCAAACAAGCAGCGGCGGCAGCGGTCGGCAAGCTGTCCGACCGCGAATTGTTCCTCTTGGGCGTCGGCCTGTATTGGGCAGAGGGCGGCAAGGATAAACCGTACGACCGTCGAGAGAACGTTGTCTTCGTCAACAGCGACCCCGGCATGATCGAGGTCTTCCTCGCCTGGCTCGACCTGCTGGGCATCGCACGCGACCGCCTCCGATACACGCTCATGATCCATGAGAACGCAGACGTGGCAGCCGCCAAGGAGTACTGGGCCAACCTCGTCGGCGCCGACCGCTCCGCGTTCAACAAGACGACCCTCAAGAAGCACAACCCCAAGACCGCCCGCAAGAACGTCGGCGATTCCTATCGGGGCTGCTTGGCCATCAAAGTCCTGAAGGGTGCCGACTTGTACCGTCGCATCGAGGGCTCCTGGTACGGCATAGTGGTGTCCGCACGCGAAGCCGATCAATCAAATCGGACATAGCGCACAAATTATCCCGGATCGTCTAAAGGTAGGACAAACGGTTTTGGTCCGTTGAATGAGGGTTCGAGTCCTTCTCCGGGAGCAATGCTCAGTTCGGGTCCTGAACGGCGATAACACCGTCAGGACCCGCTCCCATGTCCCCCACGAAACGCCCCGGTATCCTGCGGATGTCACCCCCCCACCCGTCCAAAGCCGAAGGGCAACCCCGTGAGCGCCATTCGCCCGGCAGCCGTCGTCGTTCTTGCAGCGGGTGAGGGCACCCGTATGAAGTCGGCCACACCGAAGGTCCTGCACGAGATCTGTGGTCGTTCCCTGGTGGGCCATGTGCTCGCCGCCGCACGTGAGTTGAACCCCGAGAACCTGGTCGTCGTCGTGGGGCACGCCCGCGAGGCGGTCACCGCGCACCTCGGTGGGATCGACCCGCAGGTGCGGACCGCCGTGCAGGAGCAGCAGAACGGCACGGGGCACGCCGTACGGATGGCTCTGGAGGAGTTGGGCGGCAGCGTCGACGGGACCGTGGTCGTCGTGTGCGGGGACACCCCGCTGCTCACCGGTGAGACGCTCAAGGAGCTCGCGGCGACGCACGACGGTGATGGCAATGCCGTGACCGTGTTGACCGCCGAGGTGCCGGATGCGACCGGTTATGGGCGGATCGTGCGGGACGGTGCTTCCGGTGCCGTGACGGCGATCGTCGAGCACAAGGACGCGACCGATGCGCAGCGGGCGATCCGGGAGATCAACTCGGGGGTGTTCGCGTTCGACGGGCAGTTGTTGGCGGACACGCTCGGGAAGGTGCGGACGGACAACAGTCAGGGTGAGGAGTACCTCACGGATGTGCTGGGGATTCTGCGCGAGGCGGGGCATCGGGTGGGGGCGTCGGTTGCGGGTGATCATCGGGAGATCGCCGGGATCAACAACCGTGTGCAGTTGGCGGAGGCGCGTCGGCTTCTCAACGACCGGCTGCTGACCGAGGCGATGCTGGCGGGTGTCACGATCGTCGATCCGGCCACGACGTGGGTCGATGTGACCGTGTCGTTCGAGCAGGACGCGGTCGTGTATCCGGGTACGCAGTTGTGCGGTTCGACGCATGTCGGTGAGGGTGCGGAGGTCGGGCCGAACAGCCGGCTGACGGACTCGCACGTGGGTGCGGGGGCGCGGGTGGACAACACGGTGTCGGACGGTGCGCGGATCGGTGAGCGGGCGTCCGTGGGGCCGTATGCGTATCTGCGGCCCGGTACCCGTCTCGGGGTCAAGTCCAAGATCGGTACGTACGTGGAGACGAAGAACGCGTCGATCGGTGAGGGGACGAAGGTTCCGCATCTGTCGTATGTGGGGGACGCGTCGATCGGTGAGTACACGAACATCGGTGCGGCGAGCGTGTTCGTGAACTACGACGGGCAGGACAAGCACCACACGACGGTGGGTTCGCATTGTCGTACGGGTGCGGACAACATGTTTGTGGCTCCTGTCACGGTCGGGGATGGTGCGTACACCGCTGCGGGTTCTGTGATCACGAAGGATGTGCCGCCCGGTTCGCTGGCCGTGGCCCGTGGTCAGCAGCGGAATATCGAGGGTTGGGTGGGTCGTAAGCGTCCGGGGAGTGCGGCCGCGAAGGCGGCGGAGGCAGTGTCCCGGCCGGGTGAGGCCGAGGGCTGACCGGAAACGGGTGCGCCTAACACGGCGTACCGTGATAAGTGCACACTCGCACCCCACCAGCTGCTGTTACGGCTTCTCGCGGCCTGTCGAGAGGTTGTTGGACACCCAGCTGAGACACACCTCTGAGGAGACAGTGCTGTGACCGGGATCAAGACGACCGGCGAGAAGAAGATGATGTTCTTCTCCGGCCGCGCCCACCCCGAGCTTGCCGAGGAGGTCGCCCACGAGCTGGGTGTCGGGGTTGTCCCGACGAAGGCCTTCGACTTCGCGAACGGCGAGATCTATGTCCGCTACCAGGAGTCGGCGCGTGGTGCGGACTGCTTCTTGATCCAGAGCCACACGGCTCCGATCAACAAGTGGATCATGGAGCAGTTGATCATGATCGACGCGCTGAAGCGTGCGTCGGCGCGTTCGATTACCGTGATCGTGCCGTTCTACGGTTACGCGCGGCAGGACAAGAAGCACCGCGGGCGTGAACCCATTTCGGCGCGGCTCATCGCCGATCTGATGAAGACGGCGGGTGCGGACCGGATCCTCACGGTCGATCTGCACACGGACCAGATCCAGGGCTTCTTCGACGGTCCGGTGGACCATCTGTTCGCGCTGCCGCTGCTTGCGGACTACGTGGGCAGCAAGGTGGACCGGGACAAGCTGACGGTCGTGTCGCCGGACGCCGGCCGGGTGCGGGTGGCGGATCGCTGGTGCGACCGGCTGGGTGCGCCGCTGGCGATCGTGCACAAGCGGCGTGACAAGGACGTGGCGAACCAGGTGACGGTCCACGAGGTCGTGGGTCAGGTCAAGGGCCGGGTGTGTGTGCTGGTCGACGACATGATCGACACGGGCGGGACGATCTGTGCGGCTGCGGACGCGTTGTTCGCGCACGGTGCGGAGGACGTGATCGTGACGGCGACGCACGGTGTGCTGTCGGGTCCGGCGGCGGACCGGCTGAAGAACTCGCGGGTGGGTGAGTTCGTGTTCACGAACACGCTGCCGACGCCGGGTGAGCTGGGCCGGGATCTGGACAAGCTGACGGTGCTGTCGATCGCGCCGATGATCGCGAGTGCGGTGCGTGAGGTGTTCGAGGACGGTTCGGTGACGAGCCTGTTCGACGAGCAGTGAGGTTCGAGCAGAGAGGTTTCTGCACAGGCGCCGCCGGTAGCCGCTGAAGATCCTTTTGGGTACGGCCTCCCCCTCCGAGTAGACTGCTGAAGTTGCTCGGCGAGGGAGGCCGTACCCGTTTCACGCGGGTGTGGCGGTCCGTTATCGACGCGCTCTTCGTAGCAGGCCGTTCGTGGCCGGGTGACCACGTCCGTTTCTACCTCTACGAGGAGTGATCATGTCCGAGGTGAAGATCGCCGCCGAGACGCGCACCGAGTTCGGCAAGGGTGCCGCCCGCCGCGTCCGCCGTGAGAACAAGGTTCCGGGTGTCCTGTACGGCCACGGTTCCGACCCGCTGCACCTGACCCTCCCGGGCCACGAGCTGCTGCTGGCGCTGCGCACGCCGAACGTCCTGATCTCCCTGGACATCGACGGCAAGACCAACGAGCTGGCGATCCCGAAGTCCGTGCAGCGCGACCCGATCAAGGGCTTCCTGGAGCACGTCGACCTGCAGCTGGTCAAGCGCGGCGAGAAGGTCACGGTCGAGATCCCGGTGCACACCGAGGGCGAGCTGGCCCCGGGTGGCAACCTGCTCGAGCACGTCCTGAACGCACTGCCGGTCGAGGCCGAGGCCACGCACATCCCCGAGGCCGTGACGGTGTCCGTCGAGGGTCTGGAGGCCGGTGCCTCGATCCACGCCAGGGACATCGTGCTGCCGGCCGGTGCGACGCTGGCCGTCGAGGAGGACACGGTCGTCCTGCAGGTGCTGGCCGCGCAGGCGGAGGAGGCGCCGGAGGGTGAGGCCGTGGAGGGCGAAGAGGCTGTCGCCGAGGCGTGATCCTCTTTCGGCCTCGGCTGTCGTGACGTCCGTTTCCCGGGCGCCCGGAGTTGCAGGCTGTACCCACCGTCCCCCCACTCTCGGCTTCGCCCGAGCGGGGGGACCCCCATCGCCCTGCGGAACGACTGCCCACAGCAGTCGGCAAGACTGTCAGCCGCCGTTCCCTCTCAGGAGCGGCGGCTGCCGCATAAGGAGATATGGACGTGACCACCGCCGCCAACGCCCCGTGGCTGATCGTAGGCCTGGGTAATCCTGGGCCCGAGTACGCGATGAACCGGCACAACGTCGGGTTCATGGTGGCCGATCTGCTGGCCGGGCGGATCGGGGGGAAGTTCAAGCGGGCCGGTAAGGCTCAGGCTCAGGTCGTCGAGGGGCGGATCGGTCCGCCGGGGCCGGCGAACCGGCGGGTGATCCTGGCGAAGCCGATGTCGTTCATGAACCTGTCCGGCGGTCCGGTGAACGCGCTGAAGGACTTCTACAAGGTGCCGGTGGCGAACATCGTCGCGGTGCACGACGAGCTGGACATCGACTACGGGACCCTGCGGCTGAAGCTGGGCGGCGGGGACAACGGGCACAACGGGCTGAAGTCGATGACGAAGGCGATGGGCGCGGACTATCACCGGGTGCGGTTCGGGATCGGTCGGCCTCCGGGTCGTATGCAGGTGGCGGACTTCGTGCTGAAGGACTTCTCGTCGGCGGAGCGCAAGGAGCTGGACTACTTCGTGGACCGGGCGGCGGACGCGGTGGAGTGTCTGGTGATCGAGGGGCTGGAGCGGGCGCAAAGCTCGTACAACTCCTGACTTGTCCGCCCGCTGGTTCCGGTCGGAGTTGACCGGCTGTGGGGGCATGGCGAATGATCCCGGCCATGCCTGCCACTGCCACCTCGTCCCGTCAGGCCCCGGTCGCCGCGCTGCGGTTCGGGCGGTTCGCCGCGATGGGTGCGGTCGCCCTGCTCATTCTGGTCGCGGGGGTGTGGGGTTCCTGGAGGACCGCGCAGCACGTGATGCTGACGAAGGGCCGGGAGAGCGGGACGGTCGAGGTGACGCGGTGTGCGCAGGACCTGTGCTCCGGGCCGTTCACCCCCGTCTCGACCGGCGCGCGGGCGCGGGCGAGTGTGGAGATCGCGCGCTCGGTGGCGGTGCGCAAGGGGCAGACGTACTCGGTGGTGGTGAAGCCGGGTACGGAGGAGGTCGTACGGTCCGGTCCCGCGGGTGTTCTGTATGCCTGGGTTCCGCTGGGCGGGGCGTTGTTGCTGGCCTCGGTCGTGGTGGCGGGCGGGTTGCGGCTGACGCGGGTGGCGTGGGTGCTGGCGGGGTCGGGGGCGGTCTTGTTGACGGTGACGTTCCTGGCGCTTTGAGCGGGTGTGTGCGCCGGCGTGTTGTGGAAGATCCGTGTGTTGCCTGTCCGTGATTGACCTGGGCCGCGCCGGGGGCTCGAAGCTGAGCCGCCCCCTCCACATCTTCCTCGTTCGTTCCTCGAAGATGGATCTGCCTCATGCGTACCCTCTTTCGCGCCGGCGTGTTGACCGCCGGGCTCTCGGCCGCGTTTCTGCTCGCTCCGGCCGCCCATGCGAGTGCCCCCGGTGACAACGGCACCGTGAAGATCCACGATGCCTCGACCGGCGAGGAACTGCGCCGGAACGAGCCGCACGTGTGCACGTTCTACCTGGACGCCTTCGGCTTCGACGGCGGGCAGGAGGTGGACTGGCACATCGAGGCGTGGGCTCCGACGGCGAGCGTCAAGGGCGAGACGGTGAAGTCGGACAAGATCGCTCTGGACGCCGACGGTCATGGCCGTACGGAGGATCTGTCGCTGCCGGACGGGCACTACAAGCTGTTCTGGAACTTCGACGGCGAAAAGGGCGCCGCGAAGCAGAAGGTGTTCTGGACGGACTGCGCCGCGGATTCGGAGGGCGGTGGCGGTACGTCGTCTCCGTCGGCGTCGGCGAGCGAGTCGGCCGCTCCGTCCGCTTCCCCGACCTCCGGCGCCGGCGGTTCGGCTGCCCCGTCCTCCTCCCCGTCGGCGCAGGGCGGCGGTTCGGGCGACCTGGCCGAGACGGGCAACGGCGCGCCGGTGGGTGTGCTGTCGGCCGTGGCGGCGGTGCTGCTGGGTGCGGGCGGTTATCTGGTGGTCCGGCGGCGCCGGGCCTGAGCAGCGACATGTCGGTGCCCCCGTGCTCGTACATGGCACGGGGGCACCGGTGTGTCTGGGCGGACGCGGTCAGCCGGTGTTGCGCAGGCCGGCGGCGACGCCGTTGACGGTGAGGAGCAGGGCGCGGGAGAGCAGCGGGTCGGGTTCGGCGCCGGTGGCGGCCTCGTCGCGCTGGCGCTTGAGCAGGGTGACCTGGAGGTAGGAGATGGGGTCGAGGTAGGCGTCGCGGATGGTGAAGGTCTGCTTCAGGACGGGCTGGGCGTCGAGGAGTTCGGCTTCACCGGTGATGCGCAGGACTTCACGGACCGTGAGTTCGTGTTCGGCGCGGATGGTGTCGAAGACGTGCTTGAGGTCGTCGGGGACGAGGGTGTCGACGTAGTGCTGGGCGATCCGCAGGTCCGTCTTCGCGAGGGTCATCTCGACGTTGGAGATGAAGTTGCGGAAGAAGTGCCACTGTTCGTGCATCTCGGCGAGGACGGTGTCGAGGCCGGCCTCGCGCAGGGCCTTGAGGCCGGAGCCGACGCCGTACCAGCCGGGGACGATCTGGCGTGACTGGGTCCAGCCGAACACCCAGGGGATGGCCCGCAGTCCGTCCAGACCCGCGCCCGAGTCCGGCCGCCGCGAAGGCCTGGATCCCAGGTGGAGGTCGGCGAGCTGGTCCACCGGCGTGGAGGCGAAGAAGTAGGCGGGCAGGTCGGGGTCCTCGACGAGCCTGCGGTAGGAGGCGTGGGCGGCGTCGGAGACGACGTCCATGGCGGCGTCCCAGCGGGCGAGGGCCTCGACGGACTGGCGGGGTGCGGTGTGCAGGGCGGAGGCCTGCAGCGTCGCGGCGACGGTGAGTTCCAGGTTCTCGCGGGCCAGGGACGGCACGAGGTACTTGTCGGAGATGACCTCGCCCTGTTCGGTGACCTTGATCTCGCCTTCGAGGGTGCCCCAGGGCTGGGCGAGGATGGCGTCGTGGGAGGGGCCGCCGCCGCGGCCGACGGTGCCGCCGCGGCCGTGGAAGAGGCGCAGGCGTACGCCGTAGCGGTGGGCGACGTCGCGCAGGCGGCGCTGGGCGCGGTGGATCTCCCACTGGCTGGTGGTGATGCCGCCGAACTTGGAGGAGTCGGAGTAGCCGAGCATGACCTCTTGGACGTCCCCGCGCAGGGCGACGAGGCGTCGGTAGGAGGGGTCGGCGAGCATGCTCTCGAGGATGGTGTCGGCGGCCTTGAGCTCGTCGGTGGTCTCCAGGAGGGGCACGATGCCGATCTTCGCCCAGCTGGCGTGGAGGTCGATGAGGCCGGCCTCGCGGGCGAGGACGGTGGCGGCGAAGACGTCGTCGGCGCCCTGGCACATGGAGATGATGTACGACTCGATGACCTCGGGTCCGAAGACTTCCAGGGCCTGCTTGACGGTCTGGAAGACGCCGATGGTCTTGGCGCCGGCGGCGTCGACGGGTGCCGGGGTGGGGGCGAGGGGCCTGCGCGAGCGGAGTTCCTTGGCGAGGAGCCGGGTGCGGTAGTCGCGGGGCATGTCGGCGTAGCGCCAGGATTCCTCGCCGAGGCGGTCGAAGAGCTGGCCGAGGGCGTGGTGGTGGGCGTCGGCGTGTTCGCGTACGTCCATGGTGGCGAGCTGGAGGCCGAAGGCAGCGAGGGTGCGGATGGTGCGGCCGAGGCGGCCGTCGGCGAAGAGGCCGCCGCGGTGGGCGCGCAGGGAGGTCTGCAGGAGCCGGAGGTCGGCGAGGAGTTCGGCGGTGCCGAGGTAGTCGCGGCCGGTCTCGTGGGGGGTGCCCTTGGCGAGGCGGTGCTTGGTGTTGGTGAGCTTCTGCCGGATGCAGGTGGCCTTGAGGCGGTAGGGCTCTTCGGCGTTGAGGCGCTTGTAGCGGGGGCTGATCTCGGGGAGGAGGTCGAGGTCGGTGCGCAGGGATTCGAGGAGTTCCTCGGTGGCTCCGGTGTAGCGGATGGAGTTGGAGAGGAAGCCGCGCAGTTCGTCGATGGTCTCCAGCGCGTCGTTGATGCCGTGTTCGTGCTGGAGGATGAGGACGTCCCAGGTCACTTCAGGGGTGACATTGGGGTTGCCGTCGCGGTCGCCGCCGATCCAGGTGCCGAAGGTGAGGGGGCGGGTGTCGTCGGGGAGCTTGACGCCGACGCGTTCGAGTTCCGCGGTGAGGTCCTCGAGGACGTCGCCGACGGCGCCGGCGTGGAGTTCGTCGAGGTAGTAGATGGCGTTGCGGGCCTCGTCGGCGGGTTCGGGGCGTACGACGCGCAGTTCGTCGGTCTGCCAGACGAGGTCGATGTTCTCGGCCAGGCGGGTGTCGTGGCGGCGGCGGTCGGCCTCGATGACGGGGGTTTCGAGGAGTGCGGCGATGCGCCGGAGCTTGTTGAGGACGGAACGGCGCGCGGCCTCGGTGGGGTGTGCGGTGAACACGGGGCGGACGTTGAGGTGGTAGACGGTCTGCCGCAGGTGTTCGGGGTCGGCGTCCTTGAGGCGGTCGGCGGTGCGGGCGAGGAGGCCGCCCTCGACGGCGCGGCGGGCGCGGGCTTCGCGGCCGCGGTGGACCTGTTCGGTGACGTTGGCGAGGTGGAAGTAGGTGGAGAAGGCACGGACCAGCTTGGCGGCGGTCTCCAGTTCGGTGCCGCGCAGCAGCTCGGCGGCGGCTTCGCCCTCCTCGCGAGTGAGTCGGCGAACCTTTTCGACGAGTTCGAGCAGTTCGGGGCCCTCCTGCCTCACGAGGGTCTCGCCGAGGAGGTCACCCAGTCGCCTGATGTCGGCGCGCAGCTCGCTGCTGTTCGTCGTGGTCCGGGTAGTCAGGTCGTCGGCACTGCTCACAGGTGCGGCTCCTTGCAGTGTTGAAGCTCGTCCGGGAGGGAACCCGGTTGTTGGCCGCGCGGCGGCTGCCGCATACGGGCCGGACATCCGGGAAGAAAACAGAGCGGACCGCGCTGTCCGACCGACTCCAAGGATAGGTGTCCATGTGGACGCGCTGGCTCACGGGCTCTTGCCGCCGTTCGGCACGCTGCCATACTTACGTCGCCGTAGGTTACGCAACCGTAGGCAAGATGTGCTGGAGTCCCGCTCGGTTCCGTGACCCGGTACCCGGCTCGACACCCCCGAACACCCTCGACCCTCCAGGGGACGCCCATGACCACCGGATCCGATGTGATCGACGACGCCCCGCAGCCGAGCGACACCCCTCTTCCGTCCGCCACGCTGGGCGGTGAGCAGAAGGGCTCGATCGAGCAGATCGCGCTGCTGCTGTTCATCACCGTTCCGTTCCTCGCGCTGCTGGCCGCGGTGCCGTTGGCGTGGGGCTGGGGGGTGAGCTGGCTCGACCTCGGTCTGCTCGTCTTCTTCTACTTTCTCGGATGCCACGGCATCACGATCGGTTTCCACCGCTATTTCACCCACGGTTCGTTCAAGGCGAAGCGGCCCCTGAGGATCGCGCTGGCGGTCATGGGTTCGCTGGCGGTGGAGGGGCCCCTGGTGCGCTGGGTGGCCGATCACCGCAAGCATCACAAGTTCTCCGACGCGGAGGGTGACCCGCACTCGCCGTGGCGGTTCGGGGAGACGCTTCCGGCGCTGATGAAGGGCCTGTGGTGGGCGCACATCGGCTGGCTGTTCGACGAGGAGCAGACCCCGCAGGACAAGTACGCGCCGGATCTGATCAAGGACCCGGCGCTCCGGATGATCTCGCGCCAGTTCGTCCTGTGGACGGTGGTGTCGCTGGCGGTGCCGCCGCTGGTGGGCGGGCTGGTGACGATGTCCTGGTGGGGCGCGTTCACCGGGTTCTTCTGGGGATCACTCGTACGGGTGGCGCTGCTGCACCATGTGACGTGGTCGATCAACTCGATCTGTCACGCGGTCGGCAAGCGGCCGTTCAAGTCGCGGGACCGTTCGGGCAACGTGTGGTGGCTGGCGGTCCTGTCGTGCGGTGAGTCCTGGCACAACCTGCATCACGCCGACCCGACGTCGGCGCGGCACGGTGTGATGCGCGGCCAGGTGGACTCGTCGGCGCGGTTCATCCGCTGGTTCGAGCTGTGCGGCTGGGCGTACGACGTGCGCTGGCCGTCACGCTCGCGTATCGATTCCCGCCGTAACGACGGGGAAGGCGATTCGCGGCGCGGGGCCAAGGCCGCGAGCGCGGCATGATTGACGGCGTGGCGACCGATCCCAGCAGTACCCCCAGCACCGAGAAGCCGAGGCGCGCGCGCCGCACCCGTATGACCGGTGCGGAGCGCCGCCAGCAGCTGCTGGAGATCGGTCGCACCCTCTTCGCGGCGAAGGGGTTCGAGGGCACGTCGGTGGAGGAGATCGCGGCGAAGGCCGGGGTGTCCAAGCCGGTGGTGTACGAACATTTCGGCGGCAAGGAGGGGCTGTACGCGGTGGTGGTGGACCGTGAGATGCGGCGGTTGCTGGACATGGTGACCGGCTCGCTGACGGCCGGCCATCCACGTGAGCTGTGCGAGCAGGCGGCGTTCGCGCTGCTCGACTACATCGAGGAGTACACGGACGGTTTCCGCATCCTGGTCCGTGACTCCCCCATTCCGCAGTCGACGGGTTCCTTCGCCTCGCTGATCTCGGACATCGCCACCCAGGTGGAGGACATCCTGGGCCGCGAGTTCAAGAGCCGCGGTTTCGATCCGAAGCTGGCTCCGCTGTATGCGCAGGCGCTGGTCGGGATGGTCGCGCTGACCGGTCAGTGGTGGCTGGACGTGCGCCGCCCGAAGAAGGCGGAGGTGGCCGCGCACCTGGTGAACCTGGCGTGGCACGGGCTGGACGGCCTGGAGCCGAAGCCGCGGCTGATCGGGCACCGCAAGGCCTAGCGGGGTTCCAGGAACTCGAGGCGGTTGCCGACGGGGTCGGCGCAGTAGAAGCGTTTGTGTCCCGGCAGGTCGTCGTCCCAGGTGACGGGGGCGCCGTGGGCTTCGAGGCGGGCGGCGTACGCCTCGATGTCGGTGACCCTGAGTCCGGGGTGGGCCTTTTTCGCGGGCCGGAAGTCGTTCTCGATGCCCAGGTGGAGCTGTACGGGGCCGGCTTGGAACCAGCAGCCGCCGCGGGTGGCGAGTACGGGCGGCTTGGGGATCTCGGTCATGCCGAGGGCGCCACTGTAGAAGGGGCGCAGCAGGTCCTCGGACCCCGGCGGGGCGGCGAGCTGGACGTGGTCGACAGCGGCGAGCATCGTCAGGCCTCCTTCACGGCCACGGCGAAGAGTCTGCGGAAGGGCAGGACGGTGCCGTACCCGGTGCTCGGGTAGGCCTCGCGCAGCAGATCCCGGTATTCGGCGACGAAGGCGTCCCGCTCCTCGGGGTCGTCGGCAAGGGCGGTGAGCGCGGGCCGCAGTCCGGTGCCCTTGACCCAGTCGAGGACGGGGTCCTCGCCCGTCAGGACGTGGAGGTACGTCGTCTCCCAGACGTCGGTGGCGCAGCCGAGGCGGGCGAGCCGGTCGAGGTAGACGGCGGGCTCGTGCACGGAGTCCTCGCGGCGCAGGACGTCGCCGAGGCGGGGCTTCCAGCGGGGGGTGGCGGCGAGTTCGCGCATCAGGGCGTGCAGGGGTGCGTCGATGTTGTGGGGGACCTGGAAGGCGAAGGTGCCGCCGGGAGCGAGGCCGTCGAGCCAGGCGGCGAGGGCGTCGAGGTGGCCCGGCACCCACTGGAGCGCGGCGTTCGACACGATCAGGTCGTACGTCGCGGTCGGCGCCCAGGAGCGCAGGTCGGCGTGGGCGAAGCCGAGGCTGCCGCCGCCCGGGGTGGGTCCGGCGTGCTCCACGAGGGCCTTGTCGAGCATGGCGGGCGAGTTGTCGTACCCGGTGATGTGTGCGGTGGGCCAGCGGTCGGCGAGGTGGGCGGTGACGTTGCCGGGGCCGCAGCCGAGGTCGGCGATGCGGGGCGGGTCGCCGGGCAGGGGCGGGACGCGGGCGAGGAGGTCGGCGAAGGGGCGGGCGCGGTGACCGGCGTGACGGAGGTACTGGGCGGGGTCCCAGGTCGGTGAGGTCATGTCATCCACTTTCCCAAAGAATTTATCTCGACATCAAGAGACTTGACATCAAGGGAGTTAGTCCCGAAAGACTCCACTTCAAGAGACTTCATGTCGACACAACCACTACACTGATCGTCATGGAGGACGAGGTCGATCGGCTGGTCGCTGCGTGGCGCCGGGAGCGCCCGGACCTCGACGTGGAACCGCTCGAGGTGCTGAGCCGGGTGAGCAGACTGGCCCGGCATCTGGACCGGGCGCGTCGGCTGGCCTTCGCCGAGCACCAGCTGGAGCCCTGGGAGTTCGACGTGCTGACCGCGCTCAGGCGCGCGGGATCGCCGTACCAGCTCTCGCCCGGGCAGTTGCTGACGCAGACCCTCGTCACCTCGGGCACGATGACGAACCGCATCGACCGGCTGGCCAAGAAGGGCCTGGTGGAGCGGCTGCCCGACCCGAGCGACCGGCGCGGCGTGCTGGTCCGGCTGACCGAGGAGGGCCAGGACCGCGCGGACCAGGCCCTGGCCGGCCTGCTGGAGCAGGAGCGCGCGATCCTCGCGGAGCTCTCCCGAGCCCAGCGCACCGAACTGGCGGGTCTGCTACGCCAGTTGACCGCCCCGTTCGACAACATCCCCGGCTGAGGCCCTGCCGGGCGGGCCCTGCCTCGGACGCGGAGCCCGACAGGCACGCCCCCACGCTCGGCTTCGTTCGCCGGCGTCGATCAGGCGCTGTTCGTTTCCTCCGGCCTGATCCGCCCGGCAGGGCCCAGGTCGACCGGCCCCACCCCGGCGCGGCGTGCCAGGGCGACCGCGGCGAGAGTGGAGTGGACGCCCAGTTTGCCGAGGACGTTCTGCATATGAGTGCGCACGGTGTGCGGGGAGAGGAACAGCCGCTCGGCGACCGCCTTGCGGCCGAGCCCGGCAACCATGCAGCGCAGCACCTCCCGCTCACGCGGCGTCAGCGACTCCACGAGCCGTTCGCTCTCGGTGCGGTGCTTGCGGGCCGCCGTCAACTCCCGCAGCACACCGGTGAGCAGCGCGGGCGGCAGATGCGTCTCGTCGCGCAAGATACCTCGGATGACGTTGAGCAGCCGGGACAGCGAGCAGTCCTTGGCGACCCAGCCCGAGGCCCCGGCCTGCAGCGCGAGGGCCGCGCGCCGGGGGTCGTCCTTCTCGGCGAGGACGACGGTCCGTACGCCGGGCTGCGACGAACGGACGCCCGCGACCAGCGAGATGCCGTCGACGAGGCCCTCCTCGTTGCCCTCGCGCACCGGCACGGCCGGCCGGGCGCCGTTGAAGTGACCGCCCAGGTCGGCGTCGACGAGCAGGACGTCGAAGCGGCGCCCCTCCGTGGCCGCACGCTCCAGGCAGCGCAGCGCGGCCGGACCGCTGCCGGCCGCGGACACCTCGACGTCGGGCTCGGCCGCCAGGGCCGCGGCGAGCGACTCGGCGAAGATACGGTGGTCGTCGACGACCAGGACTCGAATGCGAACCATGAAACCCCCTTCCCCAAGCCCTCGATGAGCCGGGGACACCGCAAGGTCCTTATGAACAACGACCGGGCGCGGAGACGACACCCACGGATGACGGAACCGCACGGCCGCCGCCATGCAGAGACTGCTACCCCACCGCGGGCGTCGTACCCGCTTGACTCGCCCCCTGATCAGCACCGGCCCCCACCGGCGCTGCTCATCAGAGTACGGACGAGGGCCCGGAGCGGAAGCCGATTTACAGAACTGGTCGTCCGGCGCGTTTATGGTGTGTCGCATGTTTCGTATTGAGGCAGAAGTCGACAAGGCGAGGCGCGATCTTCTCCGTTCCCGGCTGCGGCACACCAATACAGCCGCGTCGCCCGTGCTGCGCGCCCTGCGCGGAACCCCGGGCGAACGGGAACTCCCGCTCCACGTATGGGCGTCGGACTCGACCGGGGAACTCGCGGGCGGCCTCGTCGGCCACACCTGGACGACGTGGCTTCATGTGACGTACCTGTGGGTCGACGACCGCCACCGCGGCTCGGGCCTGGGCTCCCGCCTGCTCGCGACGGCCGAGCACATGGCCCGCACCGAACGCGCCTGCCGGTCCGCCCGGGTGGAGACCTGGGACTTCCAGGCACCGGAGTTCTACCGAAAGCAGGGCTACGAGGTGGTGTGCGTGATCCCCGACTATCCGCCGGGGATCAAGGAGTACACGCTGACGAAGCGGCTCAGCTGACCCGCCGCGCCCCCGCCGAAGGCACCGCCTCGAACACTCGCGGTGCCGTGAAGTCCGCCGCCGCGAAGGCCTCCGTCACCGCCTTCGTGACCGTTTCCACGTCGGTCGCCTCGACCAGCACGATCGCCGAGCCGCCGAAGCCGCCGCCGGTCATGCGGGCGCCGAGCGCTCCCGCGGACAGGGCCGCGTCGACGACCAGGTCCAGTTCGGGGGCGGAGACGCGGAAGTCGTCGCGCAGGGAGGCGTGGCCCTCGGTCAGGACCGGGCCGATCGCCCGTGTGTCGCCCGACTCCAGCAGGGACACGACCCGCTCGACCCGGTGGTTCTCCGTGACGATGTGGCGGACCAGGCGCCGTACCTCCTCCTCGTCGCCGAGGCGGGCCAGCGCCTCGTCGAGGCCCTCGTACGGCACGTCGCGCAGCGCGTCCACGCCCAGCAGGGCCGCGCCCTTCTCGCAGCCGGCGCGGCGCTTGCCGTACTCGCCGCCGCTGTGGGCGTGCTTGACCTGGGTGTCGACGACGAGCAGGCGCAGGCCCTCGGCGGCCAGGTCGAAGGGGATCTGCTTCTGGGACAGGTCGCGGGTGTCGAGGAACAGGGCGTGGCCCGCCTGGCAGCAGGCGGACGCGGTCTGGTCCATGATGCCGGTGGGCGCTCCGACGTAGACGTTCTCGGCGCGCTGGCACAGGCGGGCCAACTGCCAGCGCTTGAGGCCGAGTTCGTACAGGTCGTCGAGGGCCAGCGCGACCACGACCTCCAGGGCCGCCGAGGACGACAGGCCGGCGCCGGTCGGGACCGTCGAGGACAGGTGGATGTCGGCGCCCGTCACCGTGTGGCCCGTCTCGCGCAGGGCCCAGACCACTCCGGCCGGGTACGCCGTCCAGTTCCGGTCGCTCCCGGGGGCGAGGGCGTCCAGGGCGAGTTCGACGACGCCGCCGTCGACGTCCGCCGAGTGCAGGCGCAGCACGCCGTCCGTGCGGCGGGAGACCGCCGCCGTCGTCACGTGCGGCAGCGCGAACGGCATGACGAAACCGTCGTTGTAGTCGGTGTGCTCGCCGATCAGGTTGACGCGGCCGGGCGCCGACCAGACGCCCTCCGGCTCGGCGCCGTACAAGTCGACGAAGACGTCCCGCACCTGCTGTGCCCCCACTTACCGCTCCTTCGCGATCTTCTGTGCGAACTCCCACGCGTCCGCGACGATCCCCGCGATGTCCGCGCGGGACGGGTTCCAGCCGAGCTTCTCGCGGGCGGCGTCGGCGGACGCCACCAGCACCGCCGGGTCGCCGCCCCGGCGCGGGGCCACGACCTCCGGGATCGGGTGGCCGGTCACCTGCCGCACGGTCTCGACGACCTGGCGCACGGAGAAGCCGTTGCCGTTGCCGAGGTTGCAGATCAGGTGCTCGCCGGGGGCGGCGGCCGTCAGCGCCAGCAGATGGGCCTGAGCCAGGTCCGCGACGTGGATGTAGTCGCGCACGCAGGTGCCGTCCGGGGTCGGGTAGTCGTCGCCGTAGACCGAGATCGCGTCGCGGCGGCCCTGGGCGACCTGGAGGACGAGCGGGATGAGGTGCGACTCGGGGTCGTGGCGCTCGCCGAACATGACATTTGAAGACGTGCCGTACGCGCCCGCCACGTTGAAGTAGCGCAGCGACACCGCGCCGAGGCCGTGGGCCACCGCCTCGCCGGTGATCATGTGGTCGACGGCGAGTTTGGTGGCGCCGTACGGATTGGTGGGCTTGGTGGGGGCCGTCTCGACGATCGGGACCCGCTCCGGCTCGCCGTAGGTCGCCGCCGTGGAGGAGAAGACGAGCCTGCGCACGCCCGCGTCGCGCATCGCGCCGAGCAGGGCCATCGTGCCGCCGACGTTGTTGTCCCAGTACTTCTCGGGCTTCACGACCGACTCGCCGACCTGGGAGGACGCGGCGAAGTGCAGCACGCCGTCGTAGGAGGAGTCGAGCCACTTGGCGGCGTCGCGGATGTCGCCCTCGACGAAGGCGGCACCGGCCGGGACACCCTCGCGGAAGCCGGTGGACAGGTTGTCGAGGACGGTGACCTCGTGCCCGGCCTCCAGCAGATGCTGGGCGACGACGCTGCCGACGTAACCCGCCCCACCCGTCACCAGGTACTTCATGAACTCGCTACCTCTCGCAGTCGCTCGGCCGCGCGCTCCGGCGGCACGTCGTTGATGAACACGCTCATGCCGGACTCGGAACCCGCGAGGAATTTCAGCTTGCCGGAAGTGCGGCGGATGGTGAAAAGCTCGAGGTGAAGCGCGAAGTCGTCCCGCGTCACACCGTCGAACTCCTCCAGCGTCCCGAACGGTGCCTGGTGCCAGGCGGAGATGTACGGCGTCGGAGGCTCACCCTCACCGAAAATACGGTCGAAGCGCTTCAAGAGTTCCAGATACACCTGGGGAAACTCTGTGCGCGCCGCCTCGTCGAGGCCGAGCAGATCGGGCACCCGGCGCTTCGGATACAGGTGGACCTCGTACGGCCAGTGCGCGGCGTACGGCACGAAGGCCGCCCAGTTTTCACTCTCAAGGACGACCCGCTCATCGGCGAGTTCGCGCTCCAGGACGGCCTCGAACAGATTCTCCCCGCCGGTCGCCTCCCGGTGGGCCGCGAGGGAACGGAGCATCAGCGCGGTGCGCGGGGTGGTGAAGGGGTAGGCGTAGATCTGGCCGTGCGGGTGGCCGAGCGTCACGCCGATCTCCTCGCCGCGGTTCTCGAAGCAGAACACCTGCTCGACGGAGGGGAGATGCGACAGCTCGGACGTCCGGTCGGTCCACGCGTCGAGGACGAGGCGCGCCTGCTCCTCGCTCAGGTCGGCGAAGGACGCGTTGTGGTCGGAGGTGAAGCAGACGACCTCGCAGCGGCCCGAGTCGCCGGCCAGCGAGGGGAAGCGGTTCTCGAAGACGACGACGTCGTACGACGAGTCCGGGATCTCGCTCAGTCTGTCGCCCTGGGTGGGGCACAACGGGCACTGGTCGGCCGGCGGGTGGTAGGTGCGGCCCTGACGGTGCGAGGCGATCGCGACCGAGTCGCCGAGCAGCGGATCGCGGCGGATCTCGGAGCTGGTGACCGTGGCCTCCAGCGGACGCCGGTCGACCGCGTCGCGGACGGTGTCGTCCCGCAGGTCGAAGTAGATCAGCTCACGACCGTCGGCCAACCGGGTCGAGGTCTTCTTCACGCCGGACACTCCTCTTCGCCCGCACCCAATCACACAACACAATCAAACATAACAGACCACAACTCCACAACACCTCCGACCATCACAATCAAACAAAGAACACCATCAGAAGTGTTCAACAACTGAACGCGGAGGCTTAGGTTCCGCTCTGGATCGGTTCATGCAACGAAGCGAGTACTCATGCACAACCCCCCATACGCGCCCACGTACCTGGCGGAGGGCCTGCGGCTCCCGACCAACGGGCTGGACTACACGATCCTGGCGATCTACTTCGTCGTCGTCCTCGGCATCGGCTTCGCGGCTCGCCGCTCGGTGAAGACCAGCCTCGACTTCTTCCTGTCCGGGCGCTCCCTGCCCGCGTGGATCACCGGCCTCGCCTTCATCTCCGCGAACCTGGCCGCCACCGAGATCCTCGGCATGGCGGCGAACAGCGCGCAGTACGGCGCCTACACCGTCCACTGGTACTGGATCGGCGCCATCCCGGCCATGGTCTTCCTCGGCCTGGTGATGATGCCCTTCTACTACGGCAGCAAGGTCCGCTCGGTCCCCGAGTTCCTGCTGCTGCGCTTCGACAGGGCCGCTCACCTGCTCAGTTCGATCCTGTTCGCCTTTGCCGCGATCCTGATCGCCGGTGTCAACCTCTACGCCCTCGCGATCGTCGTCGAGGCACTGCTGGGCTGGCCCCAGTGGGTGGCCATCGTCGTCGCCGGCTTCTTCGTGCTGGCGTACATCACCCTCGGCGGTCTGTCCTCCGCGATCTACAACGAGGTGCTCCAGTTCTTCGTGATCCTGGCGGCCCTCATCCCGATCACCGTGCTCGGCCTGAAGAAGGTCGGCGGCTGGGGCGGCCTCACCGACAAGCTCACCGCGACCCACGGCCACAACTTCACCACCGCGTGGGGCGGCACCGGCATCGGCAGCACCAACCCGCTGGGCGCGAACTGGCTGGCCATCGTCCTCGGCCTCGGCTTCGTGCTGTCCTTCGGCTACTGGACGACCAACTTCGCCGAGGTGCAGCGCGCCCTGTCCGCGAAGAACCTCTCCGCCGCCCAGCGCACGCCGCTGATCGCCGCCTACCCGAAGATCTTCATCGTCTTCCTGGTGATGATCCCGGGCCTGGTCGCCGCCGCTCTCGTCCCGAACTTCGGCAGCCCGGCCTCGGGTCTGCAGTACAACGACGCGATCCCCTACCTCATGCAGGAGCTGCTGCCCAACGGCGTGCTCGGCATCGCGGTGACCGGCCTGCTCGCCGCCTTCATGGCCGGCATGGCGGCCAACGTGTCGTCCTTCAACACCGTGTTCACGACGGACATCTGGGCCAAGTACGTCGTCAAGGACCGCGAGGACTCGTACTACGTCAGGTTCGGCCGCCTCATCACGGCGGTCGGAGTCCTCGCCTCGATCGGCACGGCGTTCCTGGCGTCCTCGTTCTCGAACATCATGAGCTACCTGCAGACGCTGTTCTCCTTCTTCAACGTGCCGATGTTCGTCGTGTTCATCGTCGGCATGTTCTGGAAGCGCGCGTCCGCCAAGTCCGGGTTCTGGGGCCTGCTGGCCGGCACCACGGCCGCGATGATCAACTACTTCGTCCTCTACAAGCAGGGCATCATCAGCATCCCCTCCGACCAGGGCGCAAACTTCGTCTCCGCGATCGCGGGCTTCGTCGCCGGCGCGGTCGTCATGGTCCTCGTGTCGCTCTTCACCAAGCCGAAGCCGGCCGAGGCCCTCCAGGGCCTGGTCTACGGCACCCTCCCCCAGTCTTCGACCGGGGGGACCCCCACCCCCGGCATGGCCGAGGCGCCCGCCGCGGGCGACGACGCCTGGTACCGCAAGCCGGCCCTGCTGGGCTGGGGCGCGGTGATCATCGCGGCCGCCTGCTACATCCCGTGCTCGTTCTGACCGCGGGAGAATTGAGAGACCATGACCGAGCACTCCGACCACACCGGTCACCCCAGCCCGTTCTCCGAGCAGGACGTCCAGCGGGAAGTCACCGAGCTGGAGCAGAAGTCCGCGACCGCCGCGCGCATCTTCGACCTGCGCCGCATCATCGGCGGCCTGTTCGTCCTCTACGGCATCATCGTCACGATCACCGGCATCACCGACTCCCAGGCCGCGATCGACAAGGCCCAGGGAGTCAACATCAACCTGTGGACCGGCATCGGGATGCTGCTCCTCGGGATCTTCTTCCTGGCTTGGCTGTGGCTGCGGCCCACTCCTGCGCCGGTTCCTTCGGAGGGGGCGCAGGGGGACTAGCCGTCAGCCCCGTCAAGCCTCGGGGTGTCGTGCCGCAGGGCGGCACGGGTGGGCGCGGCGGGTGGGCGCCGCGGCACACCGCAAACGCCGGGCCACGTGACCCACCCCCGCCCAGCACCGACACCGGGCGCCCCACACGGGGCCGGAGCCTTTATCGCTCCGGCCCTGTCTCCGTCTCCCGATAAGACCCCGAGTTGGACAGCGGGCCGGCGCGATCCAGCAGCCCCGTCCGCGCGGCCAGGGCGGCAGCCTCCAGGCGGGAGCCCACCCCCAGTTTCATCAGCACCCGTTGGACATGCGTCCGGGCCGTCGACGGGGCTATGCCCATGCCGGCCGCGATCAGGCGGGTGTCCTCGCCGTCGGCGACCCGGACCAGCACCTCCACCTCCCGCGGGGTGAGCATCTGCAGCAGGCGCTGGCCCTCGTCGTCGGGCTGGGCGGCGGGGTTGAGCAGCTCGCTGAATGCGCCCTGAAGGAGTTGGGGTGCTACGGCCGCCTCGCCGGCCCTGGCCTTCATGATCGCCCGCTCGACGCCCTCGATGCGCTCGTCGTGCCGTACATATCCGGACGCCCCGGCCGCGAAGGCCGCCGCGATCCCCCGCGGCGACGGCACCGGGCCCAGTACCAGGACCGCGACCTGCGGCCGCTCCCGCTTGATCCGCACCACCGGGTCGAAGACACCCGGTTCGGCCGGTGCCGCCGTACCCAGCAGGCACACCTCCGGCGCACGGGCGATCACCAGTTCCGCCGCGCCCGCGGCCGGAGCAGCCGCGGCGAGCACCCGGTGCCCACGCAACTTGAGCGCCGAGGCCAGCGCCTCGGCGAGCAACCGGTGGTCGTCGACCACCATGAGCCGCACTCCCACAGAGCAACCCCCCAGTCCCCCCAATGGATGCCCACTGGACCGCATGGACAGAGGGCCCCCCGGCACCCCCGCCTTTCATGCCCCCGGAAGCTACACGCTTGTTCGACGTTGCGCTGCCCCTACTGATGAGAAGTGCCCCGGATCGGAGGAATCTCTGGCTTTTTGGCCATTCGAGGGTGATGAGCGGTACGCGCACGGCCCCGCCCCTGAGCAGGGACGGGGCCGCCGGGCCGGGATACGGCCGGTGTCAACCGCCCGCGCCGAAAGCGACGATCAGGTACTCCTTGCCGTACGAGGACTCCGACTTGTGGGCGAAGACCGCCGACATGTACAGGTGGCCCTGCGCGTAGAGGAATTCCGCGTAGTCCGGCTGCATGGTGGTCTCCGCGTCGCGCACCGACTGTGTGGCCGGGTTCTCCAGCAGCTTGGTCTCCTTGAAGGAGCCGCCGTCGATGCTGACGATCTGGCCGCCCTTGTCGTACGGCGGGCGCTTGTACGCGATCAGGTTGCTGCCGTCCATGCGCAGCGGGGAGATCGTGTAGCCGTCGCCCGCGTCGGCACGCTGGCCGGTCTGCTTGCCTGTGTTCAGGTCGAACGCGACGATCTCGTTGGTCTTGCTGTAGTCGCCGGTGCCGTCGTGTTCCTCGGTCGGCACATACAGCTTGTCCGCGCCGACGACGACCCCCTTGCAGTACTCGATCTTCGAGATGCCGTCGCAGCGGCCGCCGAAGTCGTCCCCGGGCGCGGAGATCCTGGCGCGCAGCTTGCCCGTCTTGTTGTCGATGGAGAAGTAGTCCGAGATGCCGCTGCCGTCACCGGCGCTGTCACCGACGTCGGCGGCCACGACCAGCGGGTCGGTCGACACGATGGCCGCGTACTCGATGCCCGAGGTCATCTTGTACTCGGAGATCACCTTCCCGGACTTCGGGTCGATGGTCTGGATGTGCAGCTGACGGTTGTCGTACTCACCGCACTTGCGCACCGCCACCAGCTTCTCACCGCCGCCGTACCCGGCGTCGTAACAGGTGTCGGCCGGCTTCGGCTGCCACAGCAGCTTGCCGGACTCGATGTCGAAGGCGGCGCCGCCGCTGGTGCTGCCGACCGCGACGGTGCTCTGCGCGACCGTAACGTTGTCCAGGTTGACCGGGACGTCACCGGAGTTGACCGTCTTGGTCCACAGCGTCTTGCCCGCGTCGAGGTCGATCGCGGCGACCTGGCTGCAGCCCTCGGAGGAGTTCTTCTTGGGCATCTTCGGCTGGAAGATCACCGCCGTCTTGTGGTCCGCGGTGACGT
Source organism: Streptomyces sp. NPDC002619 (assembly GCF_042889305.1). Taxonomy (NCBI): domain Bacteria; kingdom Bacillati; phylum Actinomycetota; class Actinomycetes; order Kitasatosporales; family Streptomycetaceae; genus Streptomyces; species Streptomyces sp. NPDC002619. The sequence continues at coordinate 66,311 of NZ_JBIAQV010000020.1, forward strand.
GGTCGGTGACCTCGCACACCGGGCCGGACAGCGGGATCGTCCACAGCTTGCTGCCCTTGTCAGGGTCGTAGCCGACGATCTGGGCGATGCCGCTCTTGGCGTACACCTTGTCCGTGAGCCAGGAGCCGGAGGTGACGACCGTGTCGTCCGCCTTGGGCAGCGGGACCTGGAAGAGGACCTTGGAGCTGGTGTCGCCGGGCACCTTCTCCTTGCCGCCGGTGGAGGTGCCGCCGCCGCCCTTGTTGTCCTTGCCGCCCGTGCCGCCGCTGGAGCTCGCGGTGTCGTCCTTCTTGCCGTCGCCGGATCTGCCCGCGTACCAGATGCCGCCGCCGACGATCAGGGCGATCACCACGACCGCCGCCACGATGATGAACAGCGGCGCCTTCGACTTCGACGGGCCGCCGGGCTGCGGGTGCATCGGCACGGTGGGCTGACCCGGGTAGCCGTAGCCGGGCTGCTGACCGTAACCGGGCTGCTGGCCGTACGCGGTGGGCTGGGCGTACGGGTTCGGCTGCTGGCCGGGGTAGCCATAGCCCTGGGGCGGCTGGGGTGCGCCCTGCGGAGGCTGTTGCGGGTAGCCGTAGCCCGGCGGCGGGGACGGCGGGGCAGCGGGGGGTGTGGGCGCGCCGAAGCCTCCCGGGGCGGGGGGCTGGGGCGCCGGAGGCTGCTGCTGTGGTGTGGGCGGCTGGTCCTGAGGCGGGCCGAAACCGCCCTGCTGCGGGGGCTGGTTGGGGGGCGGGGGCGGCTGTGTCATGGCGGGGCACCTCGGGAGAACGCTCGGAACGACGGGGACGGCTGAGGAGGGGAGCGCGATCTCACTTGCCGAAGGCAAGCATCAGCTTCTCCTTCGTGTCGTCGTTGCCGGACAGCCGGGTGGAGGAGATGTAGAAGCGCCCGTCGACCCAGTCCACGGCGCCGTCGTAGAAGCTGTCCTCGATCTGGGCCGTGCCCTGCGGGTTCTGCAGCAGCTTCACCGGCTTGTGGCTCGCGCCCGCCGTCGGGATCGACACGACCTGACCGCCCGCGTCGTACGACGGCTGGACGTACGCGACGAGGTTGCCGCCCTCGATCTTCACCGGCGCCATCGACTCGTCCGCCGGGGACTTCACACGCCACTTCTCCTTGCCGTCGGCGAGGCCGATCGCGACGATCTCGTTGGCGCCGGTGGTCGAATCGGTGGGTAGATAGAGCGTGTTGGCGTCGACGGCCCCGCCCCGGCAACCCTGGAGGTCGCGTTCGAGGATCGCCCAGCCGCACTGGGGGGCGAACTTCTCGTCGACCTTGACCTCCGAGCGGAAGCCGCCGGTGGCGGTGAAGGTGGAGATGTTCCAGGCCTTCTTGTCCTTATTGGTGAGGTAGACCACGAGCGGGTCGACGGAGTACGTCCGCGCGACCTGCCAGCCCTTCTTGACCGGCTGGGTCCACTTCACCTTGCCGGTGGCCGGGTCGAGTTCCTGGATCTCGTCGTGCTCGTTGCTGCCGCCCGCGTCGCAGGAGGCCACGGAGATCAGCCGGTTCGTGCCGCCCGCGAACGCGGTCGGGAAGCAGGCGGTGCCGTACTTCCTCTTGTCGAACAGCTTCTCCCCACTGGCCAGGTCGTACGCCGTGCCCGACTGCGAGCGGCCCACCATCAGCGTCTTGCCGGCGACGGTCAGCTCGACGCTGATCGTGCTGTCGAACAGCGCCCCGTCGGAGACCTCGGCGCTCCAGCCCTTCTCGCCCGTGTTCAGGTCGATCTGCTGGAGTTGGTTGCATTTGGCGCGGTCGCTGCTGCCGCTCATGTACGCCACGACGACCTTGTCGTCCGCCGACTTCCGCGGCGTGACCGCGCAGATCTTCTGCTCGAAGGTGATCGGGGACCAAGTCGGCTTGCCGTCGGCCACGTTGAAGGCGAAGACCTGCTTGTACGCCGCCTTCACCGCCGTCCTGCCGGTAATCCACATGCCGGGGGCGTCGGCGCCGGAACCCGGCGCGTCGGGCGCCGACTTGTACCAGAGCGCCTTCGCCTCGCCGGGCTGCCTGCCCTCGTTGAGGTTGTCGGGGTCCGCGCCGCCGTCGCCGCTGCCGTCACCTGGGTTGACCGGGTCGGCGGAGGCGGAACCGGAGGGCTTGGGGTCGTCGGACTGCTGCGCGATCGGCTTCTTCTCGTCTCCGCCGCTGGTGACCGCGTACACCGTGCCGCCGATGACCAGCAGCGCAGCCACCGCGGCACCGATCACCAGCGCGGGCTTGCCCTTGAAGGGGTTGCCGGACCCGCCGGGCGGCGGGGTGCCGGGCGCGCCGGGGTACTGCGGCTGCATCGGATAGCCGTAGCCGGGCTGTTGTCCGTACGGCCCCTGCTGCTGCGGCTGTCCGTACGGGCCGGGCGTGGGCGGGGCGCCGTACGGACCCGGCTGGGCGTAGGGGCCGGGCTGCTGCGGGTAGCCGTAACCGGGCTGCGGTGGGGGCGGTGGCGTCTGAGGAGCCTGGGGCGGCTGGGCGGGCGGCGGGGGCGTGCCCGGCGTGCCCTGGGGTGCGCCGAATCCTCCCTGCGCGGGCGGCGTCTGCGGAGCGCCGAATCCTCCGCCCTGCGGTGGCTGTTCCTGTGGTGCTCCGAAACCGCCCTGCGGCGGCTGATTGGGCGGCTGGGTCATCAGCGCGCTTCCCCCTGTTTCACTGATTTTTTTATCCACGCCCTGAGGTTCACGACGGACCCTAGGTCGTATTAGGACAGCTCTCAGACTGCCCTTTTCTATCACTCGGTTACGACATCGCACGGGCCCAAATCCACCGCTGTTCCCAAGGGAGAACCGCCCCGTGATGCCGCCGTTACGCGCCTTCACGCCCCCTTCACGCGGTGCGCGCACGGGCACCGCGCACGGCTGAATCGCGCGGCGCGTGGCGCGTGATTCGCGCGGGCGTGAAGGGGATTTGACACGCTCGGCGCGCAGGGTGAGCGCTGGGGCGCGCGTTGGTCAGTTGAGGCGCGCGTCTATGGGTTGAGGCGCGTGTTGATCAGTTGAGGCGCGCATCGATCTGCAAGGCGCGCGCCGGGCGATGCGCGCCCCTGCCACACGCTCGCGCCCCGAGCGCACAACGCACGCCTCCTGCCGCACGCTTGGGCGCAGCGCGCACGCTTCACGCCCCCCAGCGCACGCCCGGGCGCACTGCTTCCCCCACGCGCCCTGGCCGGTCCCGCGCGCCCCGCCGGTGGGACTGCGCGCCGTGTGCGGGGGCGCGCGCCGCGGCTACGCGTCCTCCGCGAGCTCCAGCCAGCGCATCTCCAGTTCCTCGCGCTCCCCGGCCAAGTCGCGCAACTGCGCATCCAGTTCGGCGACCTTCGCGAAGTCCGTGGCGTTCTCGGCGATCTGGGCGTGCAGCTTGGTCTCCTTCTCGGAGACGCGGTCCAACTGGCGCTCGATCCGCTGGAGTTCCTTCTTGGCGGCGCGCTGGTCGGCGGCGCTCTTCTCCGTCGTCGCCTTGGGCGCCGCGGCGGCGGCCGAGGCGGCGACCGCCTCCTCCATGCGCTGCCGCCGCTCCAGGTACTCGTCGATTCCGCGCGGCAGCATCCGCAGGGCTGCGTCGCCGAGGAGGGCGAAGACCCGGTCTGTGGTGCGCTCGACGAAGAACCGGTCGTGGGAGATGACGATCATCGAGCCGGGCCAGCCGTCGAGGACGTCCTCGAGCTGGGTGAGCGTCTCGATGTCGAGGTCGTTGGTGGGCTCGTCGAGGAAGAGAACGTTGGGCTCGTCCATCAGCAGCCGCAGCAACTGCAGCCGACGGCGCTCACCGCCGGACAGATCCCCCACCGGCGTCCACTGCTTCTCCTTGTTGAAGCCGAACGTCTCGCACAACTGCCCGGCGGTCATCTCCCGCCCCTTGCCGAGGTCGACCCGCTCGCGCACCTGCTGCACGGCCTCCAGGACGCGCAAGGTCGGGTCGAGTTCGGCGACCTCCTGGGAGAGGTAGGCGAGCTTGACGGTCCTGCCGACGGCGACGCGCCCGCCGGCCGGCTGCACCTCGCCCTCGCTCCGCGCCGCGTCGGCCATGGCCCGCAGCAGCGAGGTCTTGCCCGCGCCGTTGACGCCGACGAGGCCGATGCGGTCGCCCGGACCGAGCTGCCAGGTGACGTGCTTGAGCAGCACCTTGGGCCCGGCCTGCACGGTGACGTCCTCGAGGTCGAAGACGGTCTTGCCGAGCCGTGAGGAGGCGAACTTCATCAGCTCGGAGCTGTCCCGGGGCGGCGGCACGTCCGCGATCAGCTCGTTGGCGGCCTCGACCCGGAACCGCGGCTTGGACGTCCGCGCGGGCGCCCCGCGCCGCAGCCAGGCCAGCTCCTTGCGGACCAGGTTCTGCCGCTTGGTCTCCTCGGTGGCGGCGATGCGCTCGCGCTCGGCGCGGGCGAAGACGTAGTCGGAGTAGCCGCCCTCGTACTCGTACACGGCGCCGCGCTGCACGTCCCACATGCGCGTGCAGACCTGGTCGAGGAACCACCGGTCGTGCGTCACGCACACCAGCGCCGAACGCCGGTTCTGCAGGTGCCGGGCCAGCCAGGCGATGCCCTCGACGTCGAGGTGGTTGGTGGGCTCGTCGAGCACGAGCAGGTCCTGCTCCTCGATGAGCAGCTTGGCCAGCGCGATACGGCGCCGCTCGCCTCCGGACAGCGGCCCGATGACGGTGTCGAGCCCCTTGGGGAAGCCGGGCAGGTCGAGCCCCCCGAACAGCCCGGTGAGTACGTCCCTGACCTTGGAGTTCCCGGCCCACTCGTGGTCGGCCATGTCCCCGATGACCTCGTGCCGCACGGTCGCGGCCGGGTCGAGCGAGTCGTGCTGCGTGAGCACACCGATCCGCAGCCCGCCGGAGTGTGTGACCCGCCCGGTGTCCGCCTCCTCCAGCTTGGCGAGCATCCGGATGAGGGTGGTCTTGCCGTCGCCGTTGCGCCCGACGACCCCGATCCGGTCCCCTTCGGACACACCGAGCGAGACACCGTCCAGCAGGGCACGCGTGCCGTAGACCTTGCTGACGTTCTCGACATTGACCAGATTGACGGCCATTTCACTCCTGTGCACGGGGATCGATCAGCCTTCAAGCGTAGGGCCTGCGGGGGTGGGAGCGTGGCGCGCGGGGATGGTCACTCTTTGTGATGACGTGATCGGGATTCGGCCGCTACCGTGGAGGGCGGGCAGCAGGATCCCGTCCATGGGAGGAACCATGACCGCCGAGTCCGTAGAGCACCGTGGCCGGTGGCCGGTGCCGCCGCAGGACGGCTACACCGTGGACGACCTGTTCACGCTGCCTGATCTCCCGCCGCACACCGAGTTGATCGACGGGAGCCTGGTTTTCGTGAGTCCGCAGCGGGATTTCCACAGCATCGTGATCGACCTGCTGGTTCACGGCTTGCGCAGCACGGTGCCTTCCGAGCTGAGGGTCCGCCGGGAGATGACCGTCGTCCTCGACCGACGCAACGGCCCCGAGCCCGATATCTCCGTCGTCCGTGCGGAGGCCGTCAAGAGCCGCGAGCAGACGTACTTCGCGGTCGCCGATGTCCTGCTCGCCGTCGAGGTCGTGTCACCGTCCTCGGAAGCCCGTGACCGGGACACCAAACCGCACAAGTACGCCGCCGCAGGCATCCCTCACTTCTGGCTGGTCGAGATGGCGGGCGAGGACGATCATCCCGTCGTCCAGGTCTACGAGAGGGGCGAAGCCACAAGCACCTACGTGCTGACCGGTATTCACCACGACCACGTCAAGGTCAGCGTCCCCTACGACATCGACATCGACCTGACCACCATCGACAGCCTCTGAGCGTCTCACACCACCGTGGCGCCCGCCGCCGGGCCCGAAGCCGTCCGTACCGTCCGGCACGTGCCCGACGTGCGCAATGCGTCCGCCACCTTCTCCGCCGACTCCGGGTCCCGCGTCAGGAACGCCGTCGTCGGCCCCGACCCGGAGACCAGCGCCGTGAGGGCACCGGCCGCGCGCCCCGCGCTCAGCGTGTCGGCCAACTCGGGGAAAAGGGACAGCGCTGCTGACTGAAGGTCGTTGGAGACCGCGACGGCGAGACCGTCGGGGTCTCCTTTGGCGAGGGCGTCGAGGAGTTCCCCGGACGCGACGGGCTCCGGGAGGTCGAGCCCCTCACCGAGCCTGTCGAACTCCCGGAAGACCGCCGGTGTCGACAGCCCCCGGTCGGCCATCGCGAACACCCAGTGGAAGGTCCCGCCGACCTCGAGAGCCGTCAGCTTCTCCCCGCGCCCGGTGCCCAGCGCCGCCCCGCCCACCAGGCTGAACGGCACGTCGCTGCCCAACTCTGCGCAGATCGCGAGGAGTTCACCGCGGGACGCGCCCGCTCCCCACAGCGCGTCGCAGGCCACCAGCGCGCCCGCGCCGTCCGCACTGCCGCCCGCCATGCCGCCGGCGACCGGGATGTCCTTGGCGATGTGGATGTGCACGGCCGGGTCGATGCCGCGCCGCTCGGCGAGTGCCAGGGCGGCGCGCGCCGCGAGGTTCGTACGGTCGAGGGGGACATGGTCGGCGTCCGGCCCCTCGCAGGTGACGCGCAGCTTGTCGGCGGGGGTCACCGTGACCTCGTCGTACAGCCCGACCGCCAGAAAGACGTTGGCGAGATCGTGGAACCCGTCCGGCCGGGCGGCGCCCACGGCGAGCTGGACGTTGACCTTGGCCGGGACCCGTACCGTGACGCTCACTTGCTCTCCTTGTGCTCCGCGATCCGCGCGAACTCCTCCACCGTCAGCGCCTCTCCGCGTGCCTGCGGCGAGACACCGGCTGCGACCAGCGCCGCCTCGGCGGCCGGCGCGGAGCCCGCCCACCCGGCGAGCGCCGCCCGCAGCGTCTTGCGCCGCTGCGCGAACGCCGCGTCGACAACCGCGAAGACCTCCCGCTTGGAGGCCGTGGTCTTGACCGGCTCGGCCCGCCGGACGAGGGAGACGAGCCCGCTGTCGACGTTCGGCGCGGGCCAGAACACGTTGCGCCCGATGGCCCCGGCCCGCTTCACGTCGGCGAACCAGTTGGCCTTGACGGACGGGACGCCGTACACCTTCGAACCCGGCGCCGCGGCGAGCCGGTCGGCGACCTCGGACTGCACCATGACCAGGGTGCGTTCGATGCTCGGGAAGGTGTCGAGCATGTGCAGCAGCACGGGGACGGCCACGTTGTACGGCAGGTTCGCGACCAGTGCCGTCGCGGCGGGGCCGGGCAGTTCAGTGACGTGCATCGCGTCGGAGTGGACGAGCGCGAACCGGTCCGCGCGCTCCGGCATGCGCGCCGCGATCGTGGCGGGCAGCGCGGCGGCCAGGACGTCGTCGATCTCGACGGCCGTGACCCGGTCGGCGACCTCGAGGAGCGCGAGGGTGAGGGAACCCAGCCCTGGGCCGACCTCGACGACCACGTCGTCGGGGCCGACCTCGGCGGTACGGACGATACGGCGGACCGTGTTGGCGTCGATCACGAAGTTCTGGCCGCGCTGCTTGGTGGGACGAACACCGAGCGCTGCCGCGAGCTCACGGATGTCGGCGGGGCCGAGGAGGGCGTCGGGGGTGGGGCTGCTCACGGGACAAGGGTACGGGCCCGCGGCGGGCCCCTTCGCCCGGCCGACCGGCGCTCAGCTGTGCAGCAGCGCCCCGCAGTGCGGCCAGGGAGTCGTCCCGCGGCGCAGGTAGAGCTTCTTCGCGCGGTACGTCTGTTCCGCCGCCGACGCCTTTTGCGGGCGGCCCTTACCGCCCAGGTTGCGCCAGGTGCGGGTGTCGAACTGGTAGAGGCCGCCGTACGTCCCCGAGCGGTCCACCGTGTGGGGCCGGCCGCCGGACTCGCAGACGGCCAGGGCATGCCAGTTCAGGCCATCGGCGCTGGCGAGCGAGCGCGGCGGCAGCTTTGTGCCCACCCGCACGACCTGCGGGCTCGGTTCCCGCACCACTTCGGCGGTCTCCAGGCGCGGCTTCTGCCGGACCCCGTTGACGGTCCGCAGGGCGTACGTGACCCGCCGCACCCCGGACTGCCCGGCCCGGTCGACGACCTCGGTGCCCTTGAACAGCGAGGGGTCCGTCGTGCGCCGCACCGCGAACGGGATCGGCTCCTCACGGACCTCCTCGGTTCTGGTCACGCGCAGAACGGTCACCGTCTGCCCGTCGCGCGGGAAGCTGCCAGGCGATACGGAGGTGGCGTCCTGGCCGTGCAGGGTGATCCCTGCGCCCTGGACGGCTTCGCGGACGGTGGCCGCGTTGGTGCGGACGGTGCGGGCGCGGCCGTCCGCCATGATCGTGACGGCGCGCTCGGTGCGGACGTCGAGCGCGAGCCCGGCGCGTCCGATGCGCTCGGAGCGCGAGGTGGAGAGATACGCGCCCTCCGCGCGCACCCCCAGCTGTCCGAGCGCCCCTGCCACTGTGTGCTCCGTGGTCCACACCTCGCGCGGCCGGCCGTCGAGCGTGAGCCGTACGGGGCGGCCGTAGCGCACCGCGACCTCGTCGCCGCTGGCGAGCGCCGTGCCGGGGGCGGGCGCCACCATGTCGTGCGCCCCCACCGCCACGCCCTCCTCGGCGAGCAGCTCGCTCACGTCGTCGGCGAAGGTGTGCAGCGTGCGCGGCTCGCCGTCGACGCTCAGCTCGATCGCCTTGTCCTGGGCGACGAACGCGGCGGTGCCGCCGGCGAGGAAGGCCACGACCAGCGCCTGCGGCAGCAGACGGCGCATGGCGGACTCCGGGCGCTCGGCGTACCGCGCTTTGCGCCGGCGCGCGGCACGCCCCGCGATCCCCGCGCGCGCAACGGGCTCCCGCGCCGGGCTCGCGCTCGGTCCGGATGTCTCACTCAGGCCGTACGTCTCATACGTCTCGTACCGCGGCTTGTTCACGCCGACACGCTCCAGAGGGCCAGAGGGGGTCCAGATCGGGACCCTAGAACCTAGCGGAGCGATGGTCACTCTCCAAAGCGACGCGACTACACAGCGTGCGGAGCGTGCCCGGTCAGTAGTCGAAGGCGCGGGCCGTGTTCGCGCCCAGGGCCGTCGCCAGCGCATCCTCTTCGATGCCGCGTACGGCGGCCATCGCGCGGACCGTGACCGGGATGAGGTACGGGGCGTTGGGTCGTCCGCGGTAGGGCGCCGGAGTCAGGAAGGGCGCGTCGGTCTCCACGAGGACCAGTTCCAGCGGGGCGATCGCGAGGGCATCGCGCAGGTTCTGGGCGTTCTTGAAGGTGACGTTGCCGGCGAACGACATGAAGTAGCCCTCGCGGGCGCACACCTCAGCCATCGCGACGTCGCCCGAATAGCAGTGGAAGACGGTGCGCTCGGGGGCGCCCTCCTCCTTGAGAACGCGCAGGACGTCGGCGTGGGCGTCGCGGTCGTGGATGACCAGGGCCTTGCCGTGCCGCTTGGCGATCTCGATGTGGGCGCGGAAGGACTTCTCCTGGGCAGCCTTGCCCTCCGGTCCGGTGCGGAAGTAGTCGAGCCCGGTCTCGCCGACGCCCTTGACCTGGGGCAGCCCGGCCAGCCGGTCGATCTCCGCAAGGGCCTCGTCCAGCGCGGCGTCGCCGCCCGGCTCACGCGCGCCCTGCCGGGACCAGCCATCGGGGTCACCGTGGACGATGCGCGGGGCCTCGTTGGGGTGCAGGGCGACGGTCGCGTGGACGCTGCCGTACGTCGCGGCGGTCTCCGCGGCCCACTGCGAGCCCTTGATGTCGCAGCCGACCTGGACGACGGTCGTCACTCCCACCGACGCGGCCCTGGCGAGGCCCTCCTCCACCGTGCCGGACTGCATGTCGAGGTGGGTGTGGGAGTCGGCGACCGGCACCCGGAGGGGCTCCGGGAGCGGCGGCGCCGCGTTCTTGTCGGCGTTCGAAGGCATGTCCCGATCCTACGGAAGGGACCCGCCTCCGAACGCCCGGGCCCGGTTCAGCTCGCCTTGCGCTGGAAGGGGCGAAGGAGATCGGACAGGTGCCAGTGGTGGTGCTCCCTGACCTGCTCCGGCGTCTCCGGTGCCTCTGGGGTCGCCGACTTCCGCCGACCCGCGCTGCGCACCGACGAGACCTGACCCGGCCGCATGATCCGGACGACATGGCCGTCGCAGTTGACGCACGTGGGCCGACTCAGCGGGGAGGGCACGAACTGGCCGTTGGCCACATACACGACGAACTCGGTGCCGTCGGCGTCCGTGTGGTGCTCTATCTCGTACGACTGCTCCCAGCCGTGCCCGCAGCGCATGCAGGCGAAGGAATACGACTCGTGGACGACGGCTGTCGCCGTACCGCTGAGGCCGGTGCGCCCTGCGATCTCACTCATGCCAGCTGCTCCTCTTGTCCGCTGGACAAGCGTCCCCGGCGTGCGGGATTCCCCCCGGAATCCCTTGGGGACGAGGGACGGGTGCGCCCCTTCGACCAGTGGACGCCTCCTCAGCCATGAATGCATCACGTCTGTCGACTGTTGGAGTCGATTTGGACTTTCCTTGCCAAACCGGCCCGGGACACCGCGAGGGCTTTGCTCTTCCGCAAGTACCCTTTGCCGCCGCATGGGGCGCGCGCTCATGGGAGAAGCGCCCCGCTCAGAGGCCACATCACCCCAGGCCAGGGGGTGCACGCTCCTCGATCACGCACCCCGCGCACGGGTCACCACGCCGGTCGCGAAACCCCGCTCACACGCCCGCGCACAACCACGATTCACCCGAGCGAACCCAAGCGCACGCCCGGCATACACATCACTCCGACGCGGCACCGACGGGCCGGTCAACCGGTGCGGTCGCCGAGCAGGGCGGCCGACACCTGACCGGCCGGCCACTCCTCTGTCTCGTTCCAGGACCAGCCGCAGTCCGCCACGTACAGCCGCCAGGACTGGTGGCCGAGGAGAACCACAGGACGTCGGTCGCGCGGTCGCACGTCACGCTCTCCCGCAGGGCCCCCAGATCCGCCGGCCGCCCGGCCACTTCCGCGAGGGCCTCGCGGTAGAGGCGATCGGTGCGGGTGAGGCTTTCCCCGGCGATTTCCTCCAGTGCGGCGGCCGTGACCGGTACCCGCAGGTGGGCGAAGTGCCGCTGGTTGTCGACCCGCACCTCGTGAGTGGTCACAGCCACCACTTCGCGGGGGTCTCCGGACAGCCTGCCACAGGACAACAGCGAGGCCCTTCCGCTGGTGTACACGAGAAGGGCCTCGCAACATCTGCAGGTCAGGTCACCACAGGCCGCACTCACGGTGCCGGCGGCCCTACGCGCTCCCCGCCGTCTTCGCGGCCACCACCGCGTCGAACACTTCCCGCTTGGGAATCCCGGCGTCCGCCGCCACCGCCGCGATCGCCTCCTTGCGGCGCTCCCCCGCCTCCTCGCGCACCCGGACCCGGCGCACGAGTTCCGCGGCGTCGAGTTCCCCGGGGCTGCGCTCGGGGGCGCCCTCGACGACGACGGTGATCTCGCCGCGCACCCCGTCGGCCGCCCACGCCGCGAGCTCGGCGAGCGGACCGCGCCGTACCTCTTCGTACGTCTTGGTCAGTTCCCGGCACACGGCGGCCCGCCGCTCGGCGCCGAAGACCTCGGCCATCGCAGCAAGGGTGTCGTCCAGCCGGTGCGGGGCCTCGAAGTACACGAGCGTGCGGCGTTCCTCGGCCGCTTCCCGCAGGCGGGAGAGCCGCTCGCCCGCCTTGCGCGGCAGGAATCCCTCGAAGCAGAACCGGTCGACGGGCAGCCCGGACAGGGCGAGAGCGGTGAGCACGGCGGACGGGCCGGGGACGGCGGTGACCCGGATGTCCTTCTCGACGGCCGCGGCGACCAGCCGGTACCCGGGGTCGGAGACCGACGGCATCCCGGCGTCCGTGACCAGGAGCACACGCGCGCCGGACAGCAGTTCCTCGACCAGTTCGGGTGTGCGGGCGGACTCGTTGCCCTCGAAGTAGGACACCACGCGTCCCTTGGGCGTGACGCCCAGCGCCTGGGTGAGCCACCGCAGCCGCCGCGTGTCCTCGGCGGCGACGACGTCCGCGCCGGTCAGCTCCTCGGCCAGCCGGGGCGGCGCGTCCGCGATGTCGCCGATGGGAGTGCCCGCCAAAACAAGGGTTCCAGTCACTCCTCCATCCTCGCAGGAGCCACCGGAGGCGGACGCACCACAACCGGTACCACCCATGCACGGGACTCACACACAAGGGTTCCCTACGATGGCGCGGTGACCAGTACCGCGTCCTCCACGGACACCCGGCAGGGGCAGGCCCCGCACGACCAGCGACCGTCGTGGCAGCAACGGCTGCGCCGTTTCGGCTACACGGCGGGCACGACGGACCCGGCGGCGGGCAGAGGCGACGCAGGTGGTGTCGTGGAGCGCCTGGTGCCGCCGTACGCCGAGCCGAGCCCGCGCCTGTGGCTCGCCCTGGGCGTGCCACCGGTCCTGGCCGAGCGGATCAACCGCTGGTCGGGCTGGGTCGGTCCGCTGCTGGTGACGCTGATGGCGGGCCTGATGCGGTTCTGGCATCTGGGCAGCCCCAAGGCGGTGATATTCGACGAGACGTACTACGCCAAGGACGCCTGGGCGCTCGTCCACCGCGGCTTCGAGGTCAACTGGGACAAGAACGCCAACGACCTGATCCTGCAGAAGGCGGGGCACGTCGGCATCCCGTCGGACGCGGCGTACGTCGTGCACCCGCCGGTCGGCAAGTACGTGATCGGGCTCGGCGAGCTGGCCTTCGGGTTCAATCCGTTCGGCTGGCGGTTCATGACGGCGCTGCTCGGCACGCTCAGCGTGCTGCTGCTGTGTCGCATCGGGCGCCGTCTGTTCCGTTCCACGTTCCTCGGCTGCCTGGCCGGCGCGCTGATGGCGGTGGACGGTCTGCACTTCGTGATGAGCCGGACGTCGCTGCTCGACGGCGTGCTGATGTTCTTCGTCGTGGCGGCGTTCGGCTGCCTGGTCGTCGACCGCGACCGGGCGAGGCAGAAACTCGCCGCCGCGCTGCCCGTGGACGCGGACGGCCGGGTCCGCCCGGACGCGTACGTCGGCGACACGCTCCGCCTGGGCTGGCGGCCCTGGCGCTGGGGCGCGGGTCTGCTGCTCGGCCTCGCGATCGGCACCAAGTGGAACGGCCTGTACATCCTGGCCGCGTTCTGTGTGATGGCGCTGCTGTGGGACGTCGGTGCCCGCAAGGTGGCCGGGGCGCGGAGCCCGTACGCCGCGGTCCTCAAGTACGACACGGGCATCACGTTCCTGGCGACGGTCCCGGTGGCGATCGGCGTGTACCTGCTGTCCTGGATCGGCTGGATCCTGTCCCCGACCGACGGCTCCGGCGGCTACTTCCGCAACTGGGCGGCGACCGACGGCAAGGGCGGCAGCTGGACCTTCCTGCCCGACTGGCTGCGCAGCCTGTGGCACTACGAGCACGAGGTGTACGAGTTCCACGTCGGGCTGTCGTCGCCGCACACGTACCAGTCCAACCCGTGGAGCTGGATCGTGCTGGGCCGCCCGGTCTCGTACTTCTACGAGTCCCCCTCCCCCGGCACGGACGGCTGCCCGGCGAGCGCGGGCCAGAAGTGCGCCCGTGAGGTGCTCGCCCTGGGGACGCCGCTGCTGTGGTGGGTGGGCTGCTTCGCGATCCTGTACGTGCTGTGGCGCTGGCTGCTGCGGCGCGACTGGCGCGCGGGCGCCATCGCCTGCGGCATCGCGGCCGGCTATCTGCCCTGGTTCATGTACCAGGAGCGGACGATCTTCCTCTTCTACGCCGTCGTCTTCCTGCCGTTCCTCTGCCTGGCGGTGGCGATGCTGATCGGCGCGCTGATCGGCCCACCCGGCGCCGGCGACACCCGACGCGTGGTCGGCGCGGCGGGGGCGGGCGTCCTGGTCCTGCTGATCGCCTGGAACTTCATCTATTTCTGGCCCCTGTACACGGGCACGGCGATCCCGATCGACTCCTGGCGGTCGCGGATGTGGCTGGACACCTGGGTCTAGCCAGGTCAGACACACTAGGAGGGCGCGGCACGTCTGCTGAACTTCCGGCCGACTCCGCGAGGCGAGATCCTGGTACGCCGACCGCGGACCAGCGAACAAATGCAGGCTGGTGCGCATCTCACGCTTCGTGAAGCCCACCTCATGCTCATACGGCCCTCAGCGCGACGGGTACCGTCGCGTCTTCCGAAAGCAGACCAGGCGATGAATCTCCCGTCGTACCGTGACCGCAGAAGCACGACAGCGCCGCCGCGGCTCCCCGGCCGGCCCACGACCGCACGCAGACTGAGCACCGCCGCCGCCGTGGCGGCCGTGCTCCTGGCGGGCTGTGGCACGGGCACCCCCAAGGCGGCCCCGCACCCCAGTGGCCCCGACGTGTCCCTCGCCCCGCCCGGCGCGCCTTCCCACTCCCCTTCGTCCCTCGCCCCACCCGCCGCGCCTTCGCCCCTCACTCCGTCCGGCGCTCCTTCCCTCTCCCCTTCGTCCCTCACTCCGGACCTCACCGCCACCGCCACCGCGTGCACCAACAGCACGAAGCTGGCAGGGTGGTCGAACCGCCGGCTGGCCATGCTGACCATCGCCGTCCCGGTGTCGGAGACCTCGGTGTCCGACGTCACCTCCGAGGTGAGCGCCGGTGCGGGCGGTGTGCTGCTGTTCGGCAGCAAGGCTCCGTCCGACCTCGGCTCCCGGTTGACCGCCCTGAAGTCCCATGTACCTGGCCACCTGGGCCTGCTGGTGATGACCGACGAGGAGGGCGGCGGCATCCAGCGCATGGCGAACCTCGTCGGTTCCCTGCCATGGCCCGCGTACATGGGCACGCACTGGACCCCGGCCCAGATCCAGCAGAACGTCGCGAAGGTCGCCGCCAAGATGGCCGCCGCCCAGGTGAACATGGACCTTGCGCCGGTGGTCGACGTCGACGGCAGGAACGTGGCCCCCGGTCGGACCAATCCCGACGGATGGCGATCCTTCAGCGGAAGCACCTCGGTGGTCTCCAAGGACGGTGTCGCGTACATGAACGGGTTGCGCGACGGACACGTGATACCTGTCGTCAAGCACTTCCCGGGCCTTGGCGGTTCCAGCTACAACTCCGACTTCGGCCCCGCCCGCACCCTGCCCTGGTCCACCCTGCAAAAGGTGGGCCTCCCGCCGTTCACAGCGGCCATCAAGGCCGGTGCCCCGGCCATCATGGTCTCCAACAACATCGTGCCGGGCCTGGGCACCAATCCGGCGAGCCTGTCACCCACCACCATCAGCTACGAGCTGCGCGGCAAGCTGGGCTTCAAGGGGCTGGTGGTCACCGACTCGCTCAGCGCCAAGGCGATCTCCGCCGCCGGCTTCAGCGTCCCCGCCGCCGCCGTCCAGGCCCTGCGTTCCGGCGCCGACATGGTCATGTTCGATCTGGGGAGCAATGTCAGCTCCCAAACGTCCTCGATCGCCTCGGCGATCACCAATGCGGTGGCCGGCGGGCACATCGCCCGCAGCCGCCTCATCGACGCGGCGGGGCACGTCCTGGCCGTCCGGCACGTGAATCTCTGCTCCTGAGCGCCAGTGGATCGCAGCCCTTTGCCTGGTGACTCTCTGTGTTGATCGGCGACACCGTGACAATGGGCATGGGCGCCCTGCCACGTGTGGGGCGCCCAGGCCGGCCTTCGGCTCGCGAGGAACCGCCATGGGGCGACAGAACTTCTACCTCTGGCCCCTGTGCACCGGAACCGCCATCCCTATCGCCTCCGGGCGTTCACGTATGCGGCTGGATACCTGGGTATGAGGGACGTTCGGGCGCATTTCTGATCGCCGTTCGGACAAGATCCGACAACACCCCTCACGTCTCACTCCCACGTCACTTACAGTGCGAAGGCCAACGCGGGGCGACGGGGAGGGGTTCACGTCATGCGCAGGGGGGCCAAAGCCGCTGTCATAGGCAGTGTGTGCACGGTTCTGGTGGGAGGGGCCGGGTACGGGGCGTACAACATCCTGTCCGCGCTGAACGGCGACGGAGGAGGCCTGGTGGGCAACAGCGCCCCGGCCGTGAAGACCGGCCCGCCCAGCAGCTCCGAAGTGCAGGACACGACGCGGAAGTTCTTCGCCGCCTGGGCGAAGGGGCAGGGGACCGAGGCGGCGTCGTACACGAACAATGCCGCGGACGCCGGGCCGCTGCTGAACGCTTTCGGCCAGGAGGCGCGCATCACCAAGGTGCACATCACGCCGGCGAAGCCGATCGGTACCACCGTGCCCTTCACGGTCAAGGCGACGGTGTCGTACGACGGGAAGTCCAAGCCGCTCGACTACAAGAGCGAGTTGACGGTCGTACGCGGCGAGACCACGCACCGCCCCCTCGTCGACTGGCAGCCGTCCGTCGTCCATCCGCAGCTGCAGCGGGGCGACACGCTCGTCACCGGCGAGTCGGCGAGCCCGCCGATCGAGGCGGTGGACCGCAACGGGACCGTGCTGACGAAGGAGAAGTATCCGTCGCTCGGCCCGATCCTGGACGAATTGCGCAGCAAGTACGGCGACAAGGCCGGCGGTACGCCCGGAATCGAGTTGTCGATCCGGCACGAGGCCGACGCAGCCGCCGACACCCCGCTGCTCACCCTCGCCAAGGGCAAGGCGGGCAGGTTGCCGACGACCCTCAGCGCGACCGCGCAGGCGGCGGCCGAGACGGCGGTGAAGAAGTACACGGAGTCGTCCGTGGTCGCCGTGAAGCCGAGCACCGGAGAGGTGCTGGCGATCGCCAACCACCGCGACGACGGCTTCAACGCGGCCTTCCTCGGCAAGCTGGCCCCTGGCTCCACGATGAAGATCCTCAGCGCGGCCACGCTCATCGACAACGGGATCACGTCGATGAACGGCCCGGCCCCCTGCCCCCCCTACGCGATTTCGGAGAGCCAGACCTTCCACAACCTCAAGAACATGAAGCCGGACCTCAACGCCACCCTCTCCGACAGCTTCTCCCGCTCCTGCAACACGGCGTTCGTGAAGTACGCGGACGCGGTGGAGGTGGACTCGCTGACGCGGGAGGCGGAGGATCGTTTCGGCCTCGGGCGGGACAACTGGCAGACCGGCATCCCGTCCTTCGACGGTTCCGTTCCCGCCTCCGGCGGCCCGGACACCGCGGCCAACCTGATCGGCCAGGGCCAGGTGCAGATGAACCCGCTGAACATGGCGTCGGTGACGGCGACCGCGATGACGGGCACCTTCCGGCAGCCGATCGTCGTGCCGCTGAGCCTCGACAACCGCGAACGCGCACGCGCGCGTGGGCTGTCGGCGAACACCGTCCAGCAACTGCGCGCGATGATGAACCGCACCGCGACCAGCGGCACCGCGGCCGGCGTGATGTCCGGCCTGGGCCCGGACTACGGCGCGAAGACCGGCTCCGCGGAGGTCGACGGACAGGCCAAGTCCAACAGCTGGTTCACCGGCTACCGCAACGACATCGCGGCGGCGGCCATGACCCAGGACGGCGGTCACGGCATCGACGCGGCCGGGCCGATTGTCGCAGCTGTGCTACGGACTGGTGGCTGACGTCACCCTTGCAGGACGGGACTCTAGGGTGGATGCCGTCGTTGAGGAGCGTGAGGCTACGAGGGCAGCGGGGACCCTGGGGAATTCGCGGAGGAACAGGCAGTGGGCAAGAGAAGGCGCGTCGCCGAGCGACCGAAGAACAGACCCCTCGTGGTCGGCGGGGTGATCGCCGCGGTCGTCGGCGGTGCCGGGTTCGGCGTCTACGCGCTGTACGGCAGTGGAGCCTCGGCCGACGACCAGGCGCGGACGAGGTCCGCCGCGGAGGCCCGGGTGAAGACCGGCCCGCTGTCCGCGCTCGAGGTGCGGACCGCCTCCACGCGCTTCCTGACCGCCTGGCAGCAGGGCCGGGTCACGCAGGCCGCGGCCGCCACCGACGACGCGAGCGCCGCCGCCGCACTGCTCACCGGCTACGCCAAGGACGCCCACCTCACGGGCGTCACGCTCACCCCCGGCACCCGCACCGGCGACAAGGTGCCCTTCTCCGTGAAGGCCACGGTGTCGTACAAGGGCATCAGCAAGCCGCTGGCGTACGACAGCGCGCTCACCGTCGTCAGGAACAAGGCCGACGGCAAGCCGCTGGTCGACTGGCACGCCACCGTCGTCCACCCGGACCTCAAGGACGGCGACACGCTGGTCACCGGCGAGTCCGGCACCCCGCCGGTCACGGCCCTGGACCGCGACGGCGGGGAGCTGACCGCAGCCAAGTACCCTTCGCTGGCCCCGGTGTTGGACGGGCTGCGCGAGAAGTACGGCAAAATCGCCGGCGGCAAGGCGGGCGTCGAGTTGCGCGTGGTGCGGGGCAAGGCGTCCGAGAAGGCGAAGCTGTCCGACAAGACGCTGCTGGCGCTGACCGAGGGCACGCCGGGCACGGTGAAGACGACCCTGAGCCCGGCCCTCCAGGCGACCGCCGAGCAGCAGGTGGCCAACAAGCCGCGGGCCGCGGTGGTCGTCATGCGCCCGTCGACCGGCGAGATCCTGGCCGTCGCGAACAACTCCCACGGCTTCAACACCGCCTTCCAGGGCTCCCTCGCACCCGGCTCCACGATGAAGATCGTGACGTCGACGATGCTGTTCGAGAAGGGGCTCGTCACTCCGAGCGCCTCGCACCCCTGCCCCAAGACGTACAAGCTGGCCGGCTGGACGTTCCACAACGACGCCGACTCCGAGATCAAGCAGGGCACGTTCGAGCAGAGCTTCGGGGCCTCCTGCAACAACGCCTTCATCAACTTCGCGCCGAAGCTGTCCGACAGCGACCTGACGAAGGAGGCCCAGCAGGTCTACGGCCTCGGCATGAACAACTGGGCCATCGGCGTCCCCACCTTCGACGGCGCGATCCCCGTGCAGAGCGGCGCGCAGATGGGCGCCTCACTGATCGGGCAGGGCGGGGTGCGCATGAACCCGCTGAACATGGCGTCGGTCGCGTCGACCGTGGACACGGGCGTCTTCCACCAGCCGTACCTGGTGTCACCCACGGTGGACAACCGCACGCTGGCCAAGGCCTCGCGCACCATGTCGTCGAAGACGCAGGCGGAGCTGAAGGAAGTCATGCAGTACACGGCGGCGTACGGCACGGCGGCCAAGGCGATGGCGGGCCTGGGCCCGGACTACGGCGCCAAGACGGGTTCGGCGGAGGTCGACGGCCAGAAGAAGCCCAACGGCTGGTTCACCGCCTACCGCGGGGACCTCGCGGCCGCGGGCGTGGTCCAGGCGGGCGGCCACGGCGGGGACACGGCCGGGCCGATCGTGGCGGCGCTGCTCAGGGCGGGCGGCTGACCTTCTCGGTTCAGCGGGCCACCGGCTCCGTGGCCATATAGGTGCGCCTGAGGAAGCGCAGCAGCGCCTTCGACTCGAACTGCACGACGGAGACGCCGTGCGCGTAGTGGAATTCCATCACGGCCTGGACACGGCCCAGCGGCCACACCCGTACGTCGCCGCTCTCGGCCGGGGCGCGCAGCCCCTGTTCGAGCAGCGCGCGCGAGAAAGTCCACTCGTGCGGCCCGGGCAGCGGTTCGGGCAGACCGACCCGCACCGACCGCGGGTCGGTCTCGGGGTCGTAGCGCAGGATGACGGGAACGGCGCCGGGGTCCGTCAGATCCTCGTCCGTGATGATGTGGGCGCGTGCGTACTGTTCGATAACAGACATCAGCAAGCCCCTAACGCTGCGTTACCTCTGCTGAAGCTGTGCAACCGCTTCCTCTCTAATGTCGCATATTTTCCGGATTGCGGCCTTCGAAAGGGGGATCCTGCTCATGCGAAATACGACCCGCTCGCTCTTGCAAAAGGTTCGCAACAAGCCTCTAAAATCAAACGGTGCACGTACCTGACGGATTCATAGACGCCCCCACCTCCGCCGTCACCGGAGTGGTCGCCGCCGGCGCCCTCGCCGTGAGCCTGCGCGGCGCGCGCCGCGAACTCGACGAGCGCACCGCGCCACTGGCCGGCCTGGTCGCGGCGTTCATCTTCGCGGTGCAGATGCTGAACTTCCCGGTCGCGGCCGGGACCAGCGGGCATCTGCTGGGCGGCGCGCTCGCCGCCATCCTCGTCGGCCCCTACACAGGTGTCCTGTGCGTGTCCGTCGTCCTGCTCATGCAGAGCATCCTCTTCGCGGACGGCGGACTGACCGCACTGGGCGTGAACATCACCGACATGGCGATCGTGACGACCGTCGTGGCGTACGCCGTATTCCGCACCCTGGTCAAGGTCCTCCCGCGGGGGCGGCGGTCGGTGACCGTGGCCTCCTTCGTCGCCGCGCTGCTCTCGGTGCCGGCCGCGGCCCTCGTCTTCACGCTCCTGTACGCGGTCGGCGGCACCACCGACGTCGCCCTCGGCAAGGTCGCCACGGCGATGATCGGCGTCCACGTCCTCATCGGCATCGGCGAGGCGGCCATCACCGCGCTCACCGTCGGCGCCGTCATCGCCGTACGCCCCGACCTCGTGTACGGCGCCCGGGGCCTCCAGCAGCGCCTGAAGCTGCGGGTGAACGGCGAGCTGGTCGACGCGGCTTCGGCCCACCCCGTCCCCACCGCCGCCCGATCGCACCGCAAGCTGTGGATCACCGGGCTCGTCACCTCGCTCGTGCTCGCCGGGTTCGTCAGCTTCTACGCCTCCGCCAGCCCGGACGGCCTAGAGAAGGTCGCCCACGACAAGGGCATCGACGCGAAGACCGCGCAGCACGCATCGGACGACTCCCCCCTCGCCGGCTACGGCGTCAAGGACGTCTCCGACGCCCGTCTGTCCGGCGGTCTTGCGGGCGTGATCGGTGTCGGCGTCACCGTCGTCGCGGGCAGCACGGTGTTCTGGGCGGTGCGCAGACGCCGTACGCAGGACCTCTCCGCCACGGGCACGGGCGCCTGACATGGGGGCGGGGCACGCGCACCGGCTGTACCGGCACGGGCACTCGCCCGTGCACGCACTGCCGCCGCACACCAAGCTCGCCGCCGTCTTCGCCTTCGTGGTGGTCGTGGTGTCGACGCCGCGGGAGGCGATGTGGGCGTTCGCGCTGTACGCCGCGCTGCTCGCGCTAGTGGCGTTCCACGCGCGCGTGCCCGCCGGTTTCCTTCTCAAACGGCTGCTGATCGAGGTGCCGTTCGTCGCGTTCGCCGTGCTCATGCCGTTCGTGGCGGAGGGCGAGCGGGTGGACGTGCTCGGGTTGTCGCTGAGCGTCAACGGGCTGTGGGGCGCCTGGAACGTGCTCGCCAAGGGCACGCTGGGCGTCGCCGCCTCGGTCCTGCTGGCCGCCACCACCGAACTGCGCGAACTGCTGCTCGGCCTGCAACGTCTCAAGCTGCCGCCGCTGCTCGTCCAGATCGCGTCCTTCATGATCCGTTACGGCGACGTCATCACCGACGAGATGCGCCGGATGCGGATCGCGCGGGAGTCGCGCGGCTTCGAGGCGAGGGGCGTGCGGCACTGGGGCGTGCTCGCCAAGTCGGCCGGCGCGCTGTTCATCCGCTCCTACGAACGCGGCGAGCGCGTGCACCTGGCCATGGTCAGCCGCGGGTACGCCGGTTCCATGCCGGTCATCGACGAGGTGACCGCGTCCCGGGCCGAGTGGTCATACGCCCTCGCCCTCCCCTTCGCCGCCCTTGTCGTCTGTCTGCTGGGATGGGTCCTGTGAGTACGGGTCTTGTGAGCACTGTTTCCCTGGAGGTCTCCGGCCTCGCCTACGCCTACCCCGACGGGCACCAGGCCCTGTTCGGCGTGGACTTCCGCGTCGGACGCGGCGAGCGGGTCGCGCTGCTCGGCCCGAACGGCGCCGGCAAAACCACGCTCGTGCTGCACCTCAACGGCATCCTCGGCGGCGGCGCCGGGAGCGTGACCGTGGCCGGGCTGCCGGTCGGCAGGAAGCACATGGCCGAGATCCGGCAGAAGGTCGGCATCGTCTTCCAGGACCCGGACGACCAGCTGTTCATGCCGACCGTGCGCGAGGACGTGGCGTTCGGTCCGGCGGCCGCCGGACTGAAGGGGGCCGCGCTGGAGGAACGGGTGCGTACGGCGCTGGACCGCGTCGGCATGGGGGACTTCGCCGACCGTCCGCCTCACCACCTCTCGTTCGGGCAGCGCCGCCGGGTCGCCGTCGCGACCGTCCTGGCGATGGAGCCGGAGATCCTCGTCCTGGACGAGCCCTCCTCCAACCTCGACCCGGCCTCCCGGCGCGAACTGGCCGACATTCTGCGCTCGTTGGACGTCACCGTCCTGATGGTCACGCACGACCTGCCCTACGCGCTCGAACTGTGCCCCCGCGCACTGATCCTGAGCGACGGCGTGATCGCCGCGGACGGCCCGACCGGAGGCCTGCTCTCCGACGACACCCTGATGCGGGCCCATCGCCTGGAACTCCCCTTCGGCTTCGACCCGCGGTCCGTGACGACGGCCACGGGGAGCGCGTGAGGAGTCGGGGGCGCGAGTAACGCGTTTACGTGACGGTCGTCCCCGCGTGTCCGTGACAATGGGCGCGTGACGCGTCAAGACGAACAAGGGGTCGCCGGTTCGCTGCTGCTCGACGACCAACTGTGCTTCGCGCTGTACGCCGCTCAGCGCGCGGTGACCGCCGCGTACCGCCCACTGCTCGACGAACTCGGTCTCACCTACCCGCAGTACCTGGTCCTGCTGGTGCTCTGGGAGCGCGGCGAGACGACGGTGAAGGACCTGGCCGCCGCGCTCCGGCTCGACTACGGCACGGTCTCGCCGTTGCTCAAGCGGCTGGAGGGCGCTGGCGTTGTGCGCCGGGAGCGCGCGGCCCACGACGAGCGCTCGGTGCTCGTCGCGTGCACCGGGCGCGGGGAGGAACTGAGGGAGCGCGCGGCGCGCGTACCCGGCGCCCTGCTCACGACGACGGGGCTCGGCGCCCCGGAGGTGGCGCGGTTGCGCGAGGAGTTGTGGCGGCTCACGGAACGCGCGGAGGCCGCCGCCGCGCGCCGGTGACTGAAGTTATGCGCTGGCGCGCACCAGGTCACGCGCGCCGGTGACCAGGATTACGCGCCCGCGCACCTCACGTATCGCGCGCCGGTGACCAGGGCTACGCGCCCGCGCCCGCCGCAGATCGCGAGCCAGTGACCGGGGTTGCACGCTCGCGCACCCCACATCACGCGCGCCGTCGACTGACGTGACACGCTCGCGCGCACCACATCTCACACGCCGGTGTCCCAAGTCCCGCACACCGGCGCCCCCGCGTTACCCCCAGTCACCACCCCGGGTGTCGACCGCCTCCCTACCGGCCAGTACCTTGTGCACGATGTATTTGTGCGCACTTGTTTCTGGGGAGCCCCACCATGACTGACGGCGCCACTGTCGACACCCGCCCGACGAAGATCATGTACGTCGCCGAGGCCACCGCGCACGGCGGCCGGGACGGGTACGTCACCAGCCAGGACGGCCAGATCGACCTCAAGGTCGCGATGCCGCCGGCGCTGGGCGGCGACGGCAACGGCACCAACCCTGAGCAGCTGTTCGCCGCGGGCTACAGCTCCTGCTTCCACAACGCGCTGATCCTGGTCGGCAATCGCGCGGGCTACGACCTGACCGGTTCCACGGTCGCCGCGAAGGTCGGCATCGGCCCCAACAAGCACCGCGGCTACGGCCTCGCGGTCGCCCTGAGCGTCTCCCTGCCGGTCCTCGACAAGGACGTGGCGACCGAGCTGGTGGACGCGGCCCACGAGGTGTGCCCGTACTCGAACGCCACGCGAGACAACATCGACGTAACGATCCTCCTCGGCTAGCGAAACGAAGGAATCGCAGGCTGACAGCTGATGTTGCACCCGCTGTCGAAGGCGAGCCGAAGGGAAGTACGGGCGTGAGCGGCACTGTCGTGACCGGCACGGTGGCCGGGGGCTTCGAGCCCGTCCGGGAGGCGTTCGTGCGCAACTTCGAGCTGCTCGGGGACCGGGGCGCGGCGGTCGCCGTCTACCGGGACGGGCACAAGGTCGTCGACCTGTGGGGCGGCACGAAGGACATCGACGGCACCGCGCCGTGGGAGCAGGGCACCTCCCAGATCGTGCGCTCCGCGACGAAGGGCGTCGCCGCCGCCGTACTGCTGCTCCTCCACCAGCGCGGGGAGCTGGATCTGGACGCGCCGGTGGGCGCGTACTGGCCGGAGTTCAAGGCGGCAGGCAAGGAGCGGACGCTGGTTCGGCATCTGCTCGCGCACCGCGCCGGAGTCCCCGTGCTGGACCGGCCGCTGACGCCGGAGGAAGCCGCCGACCCCGACCTGGGCGCCGCGGCCGTCGCCGCGCAGGCGCCGGTGTGGGAGCCGGGCACGGACCACGGCTATCACGCGCAGACGTACAGCTGGCTCACCGGCGAACTGGTGCGGCGCGTCACCGGCCGCCCGGTCGGCGAGTGGATCGCCGCCGAGATCGCGCGGCCGGTCGGCGCGGACCTCTGGCTGGGTCTGCCGGAGTCGGAGCACGCGCGCGTGGGCCGCGTCGGCCCGGCCGAGGTCCCCGAGGCGGAGGGCGCGCTCAAGACCCGCCCCAAGCGGTCCGTCGCGGAGGCCTACGCCGACCCCGAGTCCCTGACGCGCCGCGCGTTCGCCGCGATCACCCCGCTCCCGGACGAGAACTCCCCCGCCTACCGGGCGGCCGCCCTGCCCGCCTCCAACGGCATCGCCACCGCCGACGGTCTCGCCCGTTTCTACGCCGCGCTGATCGGCGAGGTGGACGGCGGCCAGCGGCTGTTCACCCCTGAGACGGTCCGGCTGGCCCGCGCCGAGCAGTCCGCCGGGCCCGACCGCGTCCTGGTGGTCGGCACCCGCTTCGGCCTCGGCTACATGCTCCACGGCACGGCGTCGCCGCTGCTGTCCCCTGGCTCGTTCGGCCACCCGGGCCGCGGTGGCGCCCTCGCCCTCGCCGACCCCGACTCGGGGATCGCCTTCGGCTATGTCACCAACGGCTTCCGCCAGAGCGTGATGGCGGACCCGCGCGCCCAGGCGCTGGTCAGGGCGGTGCGGACGGCTCTCGCACAGCAGTAGCCGTCCGCACCGACGGGGCACGGCCGTTCACACGTGGATCGGGTGCGAGGTCCGTCCGGACTCCGCGTCTATCTCCAGGTGGGCCTTGGTCAACAGCTCCATCGCGAGTTCGTTGAGGGCGCGGGCACCTGCCACTTCCTCGCCGACCCGCGGCTGATTGGAGTCGGTGTGGTGCCGGCTCGCATGGCCGTGCGCCCGCACCTCCGAGCCGTCGGGCAAGCGCACCATGGCCACCGCCCGCGTGTGCTGATCGTCCTCCAGGAACTCCATCTCGATGTGCCATCCCACTGCGGTGTGCATCATGACGACCACCTCCAAAACCGCTGCTACCAGGGTGCGCCTCACCGCCCGGGACGTCACGTCGGCTGCCGGGCCGTGCCCCGGCCGGTGTCAGGAGGCGGGCTGCTCGTCGAAGCTGGCGAAGTACGCGGCGACCATGTCCTCGTCGGCGTGGCCCTGCGCCGCGGCCCGGGCGAACCGCTCGGCGGCCGCGGCGGCGACGTCCAGCCGTACCCCGCTCTCCTCCCCCGCCCGCACGATCAGCCGCGCGTCCTTCTCGGCGGTGGCCACCGCGAACTGGGCCGGCGTCAGCCGCCCTTCGAGGACGAGTCCGGCCTTGGCCCGCAGATAGCCCATGTCGAGCGGACCGCCGGCGATGAGGTCGAAGAAGTTCTCCGGGTCGACGCCGAGGGCCTGGGCGAGGGCGAGGACCTCACCGGTGGCGGCGGTGACCGCGAGAACCCAGCTGTTGGCGACCAGTTTCAGCCGGGTCGCGGTGCACGCCGCCGCGTCGTCGCCGGTCCACATGGTGCGGGCGCCGACCGCGTCGAAGACCGGCGCGACCTTCTCCCGGCCCTCGCTCGGACCGGCGGCCAGGACGGTGAGCTGTCCGGCCTCGGCGGGCGCGCGGGTGCCGAGCACGGGAGCGTCGTAGAAGACCAGCCGGTGCTCCTCGGCGAAGCCCGCCATTTCGGGGATCGCCTCGATCCCGGCCGTGGTCGACTGCGCCCAGACGGCGCCGGGGCGCAGTCCCGGGGCCGCCTCGCGCATGACCTCCAGGACCGTGCCACCGTCGTACAGCATGGTCAGCACGACGTCGGCGCCCTGGACGGCCTCGGCCGGGGTGTCGGCGACGTACGCGCCGTCGGCGGCCAGCGGCTCGGCCTTGGCGCGGGTACGGTTCCAGGCCCGCAGGTTGTGTCCGGCCCGGGCGATGTTGCGGGCCATGGCGGCCCCCATGATGCCGGTGCCCAGGACGCTCACGGTGAGCTTGTCGGTCATTCGTCGGTTCCTGTTCTCGTACGGCGCTTTGGGCCCAGCTTCTCGTACGACGGCCCGTGCGGCGCACAAGTGGCGCGACGCGCCTATCCGGAGTGCAGCATCAGCCCGATCCCGACGACCAGCAGGCCCGCCGCCGCGATCCTCGGCACGCCGAACCGCTCCTTGAAGAACACCGCCCCGATGGCGGCGCCGACCAGGATCGAGGACTCCCGCAGCGCGGAGATCGGGGCGAGTTCGTCCCGGGTCTGGGCCCACAGCACCAGTCCGTAGGCGGAGACGGACAGCAGTGCCCCGAAGAGCCCGAGGGCGGCGAACGGGCGCAGCACGGCGGCCGTCCGTCCCCGCCAGCGCCAGACGGCGTACGCCGGGACGGCCACGCCCTGGATCACCATCAGGCAGGCGGTGTACCCGGCGGAGGAGCCCGAGGCGCGCACCCCGAGCCCGTCGACGACGGTGTACGAGGCGATGGACAACCCCGTCGCGAGCGCCGCCCCGATCGCCGCCCAGTCGGGCCGGCGTCCGCGCAGCCCCCACAGGGCGACCCCGGTCAGCCCGGCGCAGGCGAGCGCGATGCCCGCGGCGGCCCAGCGGTCGGGCACCTCGTGGGCGAAGACGGCCGCGAAGACGGTGACGACGAGCGGGGCGGTGCCGCGCGCGATGGGGTAGGCCTGGCCGAAGTCGCCGAGCCGGAACGACGTCATGAGCAGGACGACGTACACGAGATGGATGCCCGCCGAGGCGATCAGGTACGGCCACGCCCCTGCCGCCGGGAGCGCCACGAAGGGTGCCATGGCCAGCCCGATGAGCACCCCGCCGGCCAGGATCAGCGTGAAGGCGACGAGTTTGTCGGTGATGCGGTGGGCGATGGCGTTCCAGCTGGCATGGGTGACCGCGGCTAGGAGGACGGCCGCAGTGACCGTCGGCGTCACGAAGCGCGCTCGCGGACATCCACGAGAGCGGCACCGGCGTGGGTGACGAGTTGCTTGGGCTCCATGGGGAAGACGGCGTGCGGGTTCCCGGCGGCGGCCCACACGACATCGTGCGCGAGGAGCGACCGGTCGGCGAGGACGCGTGTGGTGTGGCGATGCCCGAAGGGCGGCACGCCTCCGATCGCGTACCCGGTGAATTCCCGTACGACGTCGGCGGAGGCCCGTACGACCTTCTCGGCGCCGAGTTCCTCGCGGACGCGTTCCACGTCGACGCGGGAGGCCCCGTCCATCAGCACCAGCACGGGCACACGGTCCGCCGCGAAGATCAGCGACTTGCAGATCTGGCCCAGCTCGCAGCCGATGGCCGCGGCGGCTTCGGCGGCGGTACGGGTGGCGTCCGGGAAGCGCCGTACGCGCGCGTGGAGTTCATCGAGTCCGCGTGCGTCCAGGGCGGCCGCGAACAGGGGGTGGGCTCCGGAGCCCTCGGCGTCGGCGTCAGTGGCGGCTGTCGTCGTCATGGAGGGCACGCTAGCGGTCGGTGTAAGTGCCAGGCGAGCGGGTTTACGGCATGAAGAGGCCGGTGAGGGCAGCCCCGTCCCCACGGATCCCTCACCGGCCGGTCCTTCGTGCGCCGCGCGTCAGGCGCGTACCAGCTCCCGGTCCTCGTCCCGGGGGCGGTCGTCGTCGCGGCTGCGCAGGCCCTCGCCCTCGACGTCGACGTTGGGCAGGACGCGGTCCAGCCACTTCGGCAGCCACCAGGCGCGCCTGCCGAGCAGGGCGAGCACCGCCGGGACGATCGCCATCCGGACGATGAAGGCGTCGAAGAAGACGGCGATGGCGAGGCCGAACCCGATCATCTTGATCATGGACTCGCTGGAGCCGATGAAGCCGGAGAAGACGGCCATCATGATCACGGCGGCGGCGGTGACGACCCGGGCGCCGTGCTTGAAGCCGGTCACCACGGCCTGGCCAGGCTTCTCCCCGTGGACGAAGGCCTCCCGCATCCGGGTCACGAGGAACACCTCGTAGTCCATGGCGAGACCGAAGACCACGCCGACCATGAAGATCGGCATCATCGACATGACCGGGCCGGTCTCCTCGACGCCCAGCAGGCCGGACAGCCAGCCCCACTGGAAGACCGCGACCACGGCGCCGAGGGCCGCCAGCACGCTGAGCAGGAAGCCGAGGGCCGCCTTCAGCGGGACGAGGATCGAGCGGAAGACCACGATCAGCAGGAGGAAGGCGAGGCCCACCACCAGGGTCAGATACGGGATCAGCGCGTCGTTCAGCTTCTGCGAGACGTCGATGTTCATCGCCGTCGAGCCGGTGACCAGGACCTTTGCATCGGTGTCGGCCGTGATCCCGGCGCCCTTGTCACGGATCGCGTGGACCAGGTCCTCGGTGGTCGCCGAGGACGGCTTGGACTGGGGGATCACGGTGATCGTCGCGGTGTCGCCGGCCTTGTTCGGCGCGGGCGGGGTCACCGTCACGACGTCGTCGAGGCCCTTGATCTCGTCGCCGACCTTGGCGAACGCGGTCTTCGGGTGGGCGCTGCCCTGTGCGTCGACCACGACCATGAGCGGGCCGCTGAAGCCGGGACCGAAGCCCTCGGAGAGCAGGTCGTAGGCGCGGCGCTGCGTGGTCGAGGTGGGCTGGGAGCCGTCGTCGGGCAGGCCCAGTTCCAGGGAGGCGGCCGGGACGGCGGCGGCGCCGAGGCCGACGACGCCGAGCAGGAGGACGGCGACGGGGCGTCGTACGACGAAGCTCGCCCAGCGGGTGCCCATGTTCGGCTTCGAGTGCTTACCAGCGGCCGTGCGCCCGCCGCCCAGCAGCTTGCTCTTCTGGCCCGCGGGCTTCACCTTGCGACCCGCGTAGCCGAGCAGCGCGGGAATCATCGTCAGGGCGATCAGCACCGCGATGGCGACCGTGCCCGCGGCGGCGATGCCCATCTTCGTCAGCATCGGGATGTTGACCACGGACAGGCCGACCAGGGCGATCACGACCGTCAGGCCCGCGAAGACCACGGCCGAGCCGGCGGTGCCGACGGCCCGCCCGACCGCGTCCTCGCGCTCGCGGCCCTCGGCGAGTTCGGCGCGGTAGCGGGAGACGATGAACAGCGCGTAGTCGATGCCGACGGCGAGGCCGATCATCGACGCCAGGGTGGAGGTGGTGGAGCCCAGGTCCAGGGTGCTCGCGAGCGCGGTGATGGTGGAGACGCCGATGCCCACGCCGATCAGGGCGGTGAGCAGCGGGAGTCCGGCGGCGAGAAGCGAGCCGAAGGTGATGACGAGGACGACCGCGGCGATCGCGATGCCGATGACCTCGGTGGCCCCGGTCTCGGGAGCGGCGCTGAGCGCGTCACCGCCGACCTCGACGGTCAGCCCGGCGTCCCGCGCGTCCTGCGCGGCGCTCTCGAGGGCTTCGCGCGAGGAGTCCTTCAGCTCCATGCCGGAGACGTCGTACTTCACCGAGGCGTAGGCGATCGTTCCGTCCTTGCTGACGGCGTGTCCGGTGTAGGGATCGGCGACGGAGGCGACCTCGGAACCGTCCTTCAGCTCCTGGACGGTCGCTTTCACGGTCGCCTTGTTGCCGGCGTCGGTCATCTTCTCGCCGCTCGGCGCCTTGAAGACGACCCGGGCGGTGGCGCCGTCGGCGCTCATCCCAGGGAAGCGCTGTTCCAGCAGGTCGAAGGCCTTCTGCGCCTCCGTACCGGGGATGGAGAAGGACGTGTTGCCGGCCGCGGGGGCATTCGCCGCGCCGACGCCCGCCAGCGTCAGCAGCGCCACCCAGATGAGGGCGACGAAGTGCCGTCGCCTGAAGGCGAGTCGGCCCAGTTTGTACAGATACGTGGCCACGAGGGCGTACTCCCGGTCAGTCGTGGGGTGTTCAGGGCAGGGGTGATCAGCCCGTTGGGTGACAGGGGTGATCGGCCCGACGACGTGAGCGGTGACGTCAGGTGGGGCTGGTGAGGGGGGTGCTCAGGTGGTTCGGGTGGGTCAGCCGGTGCGCACGCCGAGGGCGGGGAGGACAACGGCGTCGATGTACGACAGCAGGAAGGCCTGCGTCGGCGGCTGTTCGTCGATCAGCGTCCGGGCGGCGAAGGCGCCGATCATCATGTGCACGATGTAGTCGATCGCCGGGTTGTCCGCACGGACCTCGCCCCGGTCGACCGCCCGCTGCAGCACACGACGGAACATCGCCATCTCCGGCTCGATGAGATGCTCCCTGAACGCCCGCAGGAGGTCCGGGTTGGCGTGCATCGCCATGGCCAGGCCCCGCATGAGCGCGGAGTTCTGCTCCATCTCGCAGTCGTCCGACCGCATCGTGAGGGCGTACAGGTCGCCCTTGAGTGATCCGGTGTCGACGCCGTCGAGAGGACCGCCCGGCTTGTCGTGCCGCACCGCCTTCGCGACCAGTTCGGCCTTGCCGCCCCACTGGCGGTAGAGGGTGGCCTTGCTGGAGCGGGTGCGGGCGGCGACGGCGTCCATGGTGAGGGCGTCGTAGCCGACCTCTCGGAGCAGGTGGAGCACAGCCTCGTACAGCTCGGCCTCGCGCTCGGGCGTGATGCGACTGCGCCGCGCCGTTGCGGTCTCAGCCATGTCACTCACCCTTCCCTTCTCCGAACGACACGGTTTCGTACATGACGAATGTAGCGCAGGCCTCTGCGAAACGAAACCGTTTCGTACGTGTGCTGGGTCACGTCCGTCAATTCCGTATAAGTTGCTGGGGCTCATCACCCGGAAAAGCATGGGAATGTGAGCTATCTGCGCCTTCCGCACCTCAGCGGCGACCTGCTGAGCTTCGTGGCCGA
This sequence comes from Streptomyces sp. NPDC002619, assembly GCF_042889305.1. NCBI lineage: Bacteria > Bacillati > Actinomycetota > Actinomycetes > Kitasatosporales > Streptomycetaceae > Streptomyces > Streptomyces sp. NPDC002619. Next base: position 97,215 of record NZ_JBIAQV010000020.1, read on the forward strand.
GGACGACCTCTGGCTGGCCCCCCTCGACGCCCCGGGCCGCGCCTGGCGGCTCACGGTCGACCGCACCAAGACCGGCCACCCCCGCTTCTCGCCCGACGGCCGCCAGATCGCGTACACGAGCTGGCGCAGCCTGGTGCCCGAGATCCATCTGGTCGGGGTGGACGGCGGACCGGGGCGGCAGCTGACGTACTGGGGAAGCGGCGACACGCGCGTGTGCGGCTGGACCCCGGACGGTGACATCCTGGCCGTCGCCTCCCACAACCAGCCCTTCTCCTACTTCTCCTGGGCCTACAAGGTCACTCCCGACGGCGATCCCGGCCGCAAGCTCCCCTGGGGCCCGGTCTCCGACATCCAGGTCGCCGACCTGGACGGCGAACGCAAGTCCCTGCTGCTCACGGGCACCCCGCCGCACGAACCGACCGCCTGGAAGCGCTACCGCGGCGGCGCCATGGGCCGGCTGTGGCTGCACGGGCAGCGGCTGCTCGACGGCATCGGCGGCCATCTCGCCTCGCCCCTGTTCGTCGGTGGCCGTATCGCCTTCCTCTCCGACCACGAGGGCGTCGGCAACCTCTACTCGTGCGCGTACGACGGCTCCGACCTGCGCCGCCACACCGACCACGACGCCTTCTACGCCCGCAACGCCTCCAGCGACGGCACCCGCGTCGTCTACCAGTGCGCAGGCGACCTGTGGATCGTCGACGACCTGTCCCCGAACTCCGTGCCGCGCAGGCTCGACGTACGGCTGTCAGGCCCCCGCGCGGGCCGCCGCAGGTACCAGGTGCCTGCCGCCCAGCACGTGGACGGCCTCTCGGTCGACGAGACGGGCCGGGCCAGCGCCGTCGTCGTACGCGGCAGCCTGTACTGGCTCACTCACCGCGACGGCCCGGCACGCACCATCACGGACACCGCGGGTGTACGGGTCCGGCTTCCGGAGATGCTGGGTTCGACCGGGCAGGTCGCCTATGTCACGGACGCGGAGGGCGAGGACGCGGTCGAGATCGCCTATCTGCCCCGGGCCAGCGGCGACCGCGAGCCGCGCCGGCTGGCCTCCGGCGAGCTCGGCCGGGTCCTGGAACTGGTCTCGGACCCGCTGGGCGAACGCCTCGCCATCGCCGCGCACGACGGCCGGCTGCTGCTCCTGGACGCCACCGAGGACTCTGGGGGCACCTCCCGGACGAAGTCTGGGGGAGGAGAGGTCACCGAGCTGATCCGGTCCATCAACGGGCCCGTGCGCGACCTGGCATTCTCCCCGGACGGGACGTGGCTCGCGTGGTCGCATCCGGGAATCGGGCGCTCGCTGCGGCAGATCAAGCTGGCCCGCATCTCCGGGATCGGACAAGGCGGGCAGGCGGGGCAGGGGGACCGGCTGATCGTCGACGTCACCGACGGCCGCTTCGAGGACGAGAACCCCGTGTTCACCCGGGACGGCCGCTATCTGGCCTTCCTGTCCTGGCGCGGCTTCGACCCGGTGTACGACGTCCACACCGGCGACCTGTCCTTCCCGCTCGGCTGCCGCCCGTACCTCGTCCCGCTGTCCTCGGCCACCCCCTCCCCCTTCGCCCTCAACCCGGAGGGTCGGCCCGCCGCCGGCGGCCTCGACCCCGTGGAGGACGAGGAGACCGGCGAGGGCGGCGCGGTGACCGTGGAGGTCGAGGGACTGGAGAGCAGGGTCTCCCCGTTCCCGGTCACGGCCTCCAAGTACTCGGCGCTGTACCCGGTCGCGGGCGGCGGCCTGGTCTGGCTGCGCTGGCCGATCTCCGGCGCGCTGGGCGAGACGTTCGCCAACCCCAGCGACCCCAGCGAGCGCCCGACCCTGGAGTACTTCAACCTCACCAAGGCGAAGAAGTCCGAACTCGTCGGCCATCTCGACTGGTTCACGGTGAGCGGCGACGGCACCCGCCTGGTGGTCATGGACGAGGGTGACCTGCGCGCCGTGCCCTCCACCGAGGCCGGCGACAGCGACTCGACGACCTGGATCGACCTGCGCCGCATCCTGCACGAGGTCGACCCCGGCGCCGAGTGGCGCCAGGCCTACGAGGAGGCCGGCCGGCTCATCCGGTCCTACTTCTGGGATCCGAACATGTGCGGCATCGACTGGGACGGGGTGCTCGACCAGTACCGCCCGCTGGTCGAACGGGTCGCCTCGCCCGACGAGTTCGCCGACCTGCTGCGCGAGGTCCTCGGCGAACTCGGCACCTCCCACGCCTATGTGGCCGCCGCCCGCCGCAACGAGGGCCCGCCCCACTATCAGCGCTACCAGGGTCTGCTCGGCGTCAACCTCGTGTGCCGGGACGGCTGCTGGATGGTCAAGCGGATCCTGCCCGGCGACTCCTCCGACTCCAAGGCCCGCTCCCCGCTGGCCGGCACGGGCATCCGCGAGGGCACAGTGCTCACACACGTCGACGGACGGCCGGTGGATCCGGTGACCGGTCCGTTCCCGCTGCTCGCGGGCTCGGGCGGTACGACGGTGGAGCTGACCTTCACTCCGGCCGAGGGCGAGGCCGGCCGGGCCCGCCGGGTGGCCGTGGTCCCGCTGATCGACGAACGGCCGCTGCGCTACCAGGACTGGGTGGCCAAACGCCGCCAGGTCGTACGGGAGTTGAGCGGCGGCCGGTGCGGCTATCTGCACATCCCGGACCTGGGCGGCTCGGGCTGGGCCCAGTTCAACCGCGACCTGCGCAAGGAGGTGTCCCGGCCCGCGCTGCTCGTGGACGTGCGCGGCAACGCGGGCGGGCACATCAGCGAACTCGTCGTCGAGAAGCTGACCCGCTCCATCCTCGGCTGGGACCTCACGCGCAACGCCCAGCCCGTCTCGTACGCCTCGAACGCACCCCGCGGACCCATCGTGGCCCTGGCCGACGAGGCGACCTCCTCCGACGGCGACATGATCACGGCGGCGATCAAGCTGCTCAAGCTCGGCCCCGTGGTCGGGCAGCGCACCTGGGGCGGCGTGGTCGGCATCACCGGGCGGCACAAGCTCGGCGACGGCACGGTGATCACGGTGCCGATGAACGCGGCCTGGTTCGACGCGTACGGCTGGTCCGTCGAGAACCACGGCGTGGCCCCCGACCTGGAGATCCTGCGCACACCCCTGGACTGGGCGGAGGGCCGGCACGTGGAGATGGACGACGCGGTGCAACTGGTCCTGGATCTCCTGACCGACCAGCCCGCGGCGACCCCGCCGGACTACAGCGACGTACCGGACCGGTCGCGGCCCAAGCTGCCGCCCCGGGCTTGAGCCGACACCGCTCGCGCAGACGTGAGAAGGGGTGCCCCCTCGGGGGCACCCCTTCTTCCGGATTGCTGACGTCAGGCGTCGTAGTCCTGGTTCAGACGGTCCTCGTCCTCGCGGTGGATGCGCTCGGACGCCTCGTCACGCTGCTGGCGGCCGCGCTGGGTCTGCTGCTTGGCCTGCTCCTTGGCCTGCTGCGACTTCTGCTTACCCTGCTGGGACTTCTCCTGGAACTGGTCCTTCATACCCATGTGGGTTCACTCCCGTGGGGATCTGGGGATCGGCCCCTGATGGGGCCCGTCCGGCCCTCGGTGGGGCCTCGACCAGATTCACACGGGCCAACACGGAGCGCATGTCGATCAGTTACGGTGCGTAGCGCGCTCCTGCTCATCGGCCTCCCCACCTGCGCCGACGAGTCCGGTACTCATGCCCTGCAGCCGGGGTGCGAACCGCCGCATCTCCCGCTGCCCCACGGTCCCGATGAGCGCCGGCAGATAACCGCGCACGCCCTGCATGCCGCGCAGCCACCACTGCCCGTACACATGGCTCGACCGGCGCTCGATCCCGGCCACGATCCGGTCCACCGCGGGACCGAGCGGGTACGTCTTGTTGGAAGGCCACGGCAGCCGCTGCCGCAGCTCCCGCATCACGTCGTCCTGGTCGGCGCCGCGCACCATGTCCGTGTCGGTCCATGACAGATACCCGACCCCGACGCGCACCCCCTGGTAGCCGACCTCGGCGCGCAGACTGTGCGCGTACGCCTCCACACCGGACTTGGACGCGCAGTACGCCGTCATCATCGGCGCCGGGGTGATCGCGGCTAGCGAGGCGATCTGCAGCAGATAGCCGCGGCTCTCGACGAGCACCGGCAGGAACGCCCGGGCCGTCACCGCCGAGCCGATCAGATTGACCTCGATCACCCGCCGCCAGGCCACCGGGTCGGAATCGACGAACGGACCGCCCGTCGCCACCCCGGCGTTGGCCACCACGATGTCGACCTTGCCGAAGCGCTCCTTGACCTCCTGGGCGACCCGCGTCATCGCCTCGTGGTCGGTGACGTCGGCGTACCAGTGGTCGCTCTCGCTGTGCAGCCGCGCGGAGGCCGCCTTGAGCGCGTCCTCCTCCAGACCGACCAGCGCCACCTTCGCTCCGCGCGCGGACAGCTTGCGCGCGAGCAACTCCCCGACGCCGCGCGCGGCTCCGGTGACCACCGCGACCTGCCCCTCGAGGCTGACCCTGCTCATGCGCCCTCCTTGACGTGTGCGTCCACCGCGTCGGTCGTGTCAGTCGTGTCAGTCGTGTTCGTCAGGTACGTCGCGGCGAGTTCGCGGATCTTCGCGGTGACCAGCTCGGGGGCCTCGACGGGGGTCATGTGGCCGAGTCCGGGGAACTCGGTCAGGCCGACGCACGCCGGTAGTGCGGCGACGAGCGCCCGCGCGTGCACCGGTGGCGTGAGCCGGTCGGCGGTGCCGGCGACCACCGCGGTCGGCACCGTCAACTCCCGTACACCGTGGTCGAGGTCGAGGCGCTCCAGCACGCTCGCCCAGGCGCCGCGCACGGCGCGCGGGCAGGCGTGCACGATCCGCGCGCACGCCTCCACCATGTGCGGGGCGGAACCGGCGCCCATCGTGGCGTACTTGAGGATGCGCCTGGCGAGGGGCGTGACCGGTCCGAGCGGGGCGCGCGAACCCAGAATGCGCCCCGTGATCCAGGTGCGTACGCGCCCGGCGCGCAGTGGCAGGACGCGCGCCTCGGCCACGAGCCGTGAAGCGCCCGTGCTGCACAACAGGACGGCAGCCGTGTGCTCCCGGAAACCGGGGCGCGCGGACGCGGCCATGACGGTCATCCCGCCCATGGAGTGGCCTGCGATCACGGCCTTCTCGCCGGGCGCGAGGGTGTGTGCGAGCACCGCTTCCAGATCGTCCGCCAGCGCGTGGGTGGTGCACGCGGGGCTCGCGGGGCTGCGCCCGTGCCCCCTCTGGTCGTAAGCGATGACGCGATGATCGGCGGCCAGGTCCCGGATCTGCGCGGCCCAGAAGGCGGTCGAGCAGGTCCAGCCGTGCGAGAGGACGACGGTGGGCGCGTTCTCGGGGCCGTGCACCTCGACGTGCAGACGTGCCCCGTCGGCGGAAACCGCGGTGAGTTCGTGTGCGGGGGCGGGGGGCGCGTAGGGGCCTGAGGTGACGTGCGTCAGACGACTCACGCCTCCACCTCCACTTGCGCGCCCTCGAGTGCCGACGCGCCACCCTCACGGGCGGGCGCGCGCAGCACTTCGTACTCCGCCAGGTCCACGCGCCGCGTCGCGCGCCGGAACTCGGTGGTCGTACCGGGCCAGACGGTGGTGTTGCGGCCGTTCGCGTCCAGGTACCAGCTGGTGCAGCCGCCGGTGTTCCACACCGTGCGCTTCATGCGCTCCTGCACCTTGTCGTTCCAGGCCCGGACGGCACCCGGACGGGCGTCGAGTGCGGACCGGCCGCCGAGGACGCCGAGCTGGCGCACGTAGTCGGCCATGTAGTTCAGTTGGGACTCGATCATCAGGATCATGGAGGAGTTCCCGAGGCCGGTGTTGGGCCCGATGACCGTCATGAAGTTGGGGAAGCCGGCGGCGGCGCTCCCGCGCAGTGCAGCCATCCCGCCCTTCCAGCTCTCCGCCAGAGTCACGCCCTCCGCCCCCACCACCCGCTCGGCAATGGGCATGTCGGTCACATGGAAGCCCGTACCGAAGACGATCGCGTCGGCCTCGGCCTCACTCCCGTCGGCGGCGACGAGGGTCGAGCCGCGCACCTCGGTGAGCCCGCCCGCGACGACGTCCACGTTGGGCCGGACGAGCGCCGGATAGTACGTGTTGGACAGCAGGATCCGCTTGCAGCCGATCCGGTAGTCCGGGGTGAGCTTGGCGCGCAGGGCCGGGTCCTTGACGGCGCGGGCCATGTTGCGCTTGGCGAGCTGCTCGACGAGGCCGAGCTCGTCGGGGTGCTTGGTGAAAGCCTGGACCTGCAACTCCCGGATGCCCCACAGCAGTCCGCGCCGGGCCTGCGTGGTGAAGGGCAGCCGCCGGTGCAGCCACCGCTCGGCTCCGCCGATGGCCCGGTCGACGCGTGGCATCACCCACGGCGGGGTGCGCTGGAAGAGGGTCAGCTTCGAAACGAGGGGCTGGATGGACGGCACGATCTGGATGGCGGAGGCGCCGGTGCCGACCATGGCGACCCGCTTGCCGCGCAGGTCGTAGTCGTGGTCCCAGCGGGCCGAGTGGAACACCTTGCCGGGGAAGGAGTCCAGCCCCGGAATCTCCGGAACCTTCGGGTCGGACAGCGGCCCGGTGGCGGAGACGACGATGTCGGCGGACAGCGAGCCACTGCTGGTCTCGATGTCCCAGCGCAGCTTCTCCGCGTCCCAGGTCAACAGTTTGACCTCGGAGTTGAACCGGAGGTGCGGCCGCAGGTGGAAGACGTCGGCGATGCGCTCCAGGTAGACGCGGATGTGCTCCTGCCCCGAAAAGGTGCGCGGCCAGTCGGGGTTGGGCGCGAAGGAGAAGGAGTACAGGTGGGACGGTACGTCGCAGGCGCACCCGGGGTAGCTGTTGTCCCGCCAGGTCCCGCCCACGCTGTCCGCCCGTTCCAGGACGACGAAGTCGGTGATCCCCTCACGGCGCAGGCGCACGGCCGCGCCCAGTCCGCCGAACCCGGATCCGATCACCGCCACCCGTACGTGCTCGTGCTCGGCCATCCCGCAGCCTCCAGGCATCGCATTGGACTCTGCCAGTAAACACTGGCGCAATGGGAGCGTAGAGCAGCTCCGTACCGATGGGTAGGGGTCGGGAGAACGAAAGTTACCGGCGGTACAACATAGGCTTCGGACGTGGCAGCAGACGGAGGACAGAGCACTGGCCAGGGCGAAGATCGGACCGGGGACCGGCACGCCGGACCGCGCGAGTACCGCATGGAGGAACTGGCCCGCCTGGCCGGCATCACGGTGCGCACCCTGCGCTTCTACCGCGAACGCAAGCTGATCCCGCCGCCCCGCCGCGAGGGCCGCATCGCCTGGTACGACGACCACCACCTGGCCCGCCTGCACACGATCTCGGCACTCCTGGAACGCGGCCACACCCTGAGCGGCATCGCGGAACTCGCCGACGCCCTCGACCGCGGCCGCGACGTCGCCGACCTCCTCGGCGTCGGCGCACCCACCGAGGAGGAGCCGGTCCGCCTCACCCCGGAGGAACTCGCCGCCCGCTTCGAGGGCGAGGTCACCCCGGAAAACCTCGCCGCCGCCATAGAACTCGGCTACCTCGGCACCGCCGGCGACGAGATCGTCCACATCAGCCGCCGCCTCCTCGAGGTCTCCTCGGCCCTGGTCCGCGAGGGCATCCCGCTGGCGGAGGTACTGACGGCAGGCAAACGCGTCCGCGAACACGCCGACGCCCTCGCCGAACTCTTCACCGACCTGGTCCTCCGCCACGCCCCCGAGGAAGACCTCCAACGCCTGCGGCCACTGGCCCGCAGCGTGGTGGAGGCAGAGCTTTCACTGGCGCTGGACCGGCGGTTGCGCAAGGAGGAGTGAACCGGGCCGCGTTACGCCCTAGAGGTCATACACGACGGTCACCGGCGCATGGTCGGACCACCGCTCGGCGTGGGTGGCCGCCCGTTCCACGAACCCCTTGACCGCCTTGCCCGCGAGCCCCGGCGTCGCACAGTGGTAGTCGATCCTCCAACCTGAGTCGTTGTCGAAAGCCCGGCCGCGGTACGACCACCACGAGTACGGCCCCTCCAGGTCCGGATGCAGCTCCCGTACGACATCGACGTACCCTCCGTCGGCCTGGTCGAGGACGCTGCTCAGCCACTCCCGCTCCTCGGGCAGGAAGCCGGAGTTCTTGGTGTTGCCGCGCCAGTTCTTGAGGTCGGCCTGCCGGTGGGCGATGTTCCAGTCGCCGCAGACGACGACCTCGCGCCCATCGGCCGCGGCCCGCTCGCGCAGCCCCTTCAGATGGGCGAGGAACTCGCCCATGAAGCGGACCTTCTCGTCCTGCCGCTCGGTACCGACCTCCCCGGCGGGCAGGTAGAGGGAGGCGACCGTGACACCGGGCAGGTCGGCCTCGACGTACCGCCCGCTCGTGTCGAACTCGGCCGAGCCGAAGCCGACCTGGACGCGGTCGGGCTCACGGCGCGTGTACAGGGAGACGCCCGCACGACCCTTGGCGGCGGCCGGCGCGTGCACGACATGCCAGCCCTCGGGCTGCCGTACACCTTCGGGCAACTGCTCCGGCTCGGCGCGCACCTCCTGCAGGCAGAGCACGTCGGCGGAGGTCTCCGCCAGCCACTCCACGAAGCCCTTCTTCGCGGCGGCACGCAGCCCGTTCACATTCACCGAGGTCACAGTCAGCACCAGGGCACGATACCGGCACACTGGACGGAGTCCGCTTCCACTGCCTGCATAGAAGTACGATGCCTAGAATGAATATACGCCACGTTCCCTTCGACCACCCCGACGCCGTCAAGCTCAACGACCAGGTCCAGGCCGAGTACCACCTGCGCTACGGCGACGGTGGCGACGCCACGGCCCTCGACGCGTCGGACTTCGAGCCCCCGAAGGGCGTGTACCTGATCGCGTACGACGAGGACGACCACCCCGTGGCCACCGGCGGCTGGCGCAGCCAGAACGAGAACGGCGAGGGCAACGAGGACGGCGACGCCGAACTCAAGCGCATGTTCGTGGTCGAGGCGCTGCGCGGCCGCGGCCTGGCCCGCCGCATGCTGGCGGCCCTGGAGGACGACGCCCGTGCGGCCGGCCGCGTCCGCATGGTCCTGGAGACGGGCACGAAGCAGCCGGAGGCCATCGCCCTGTACGCCTCCAGCGGTTACGAGCCGTGCGTCAAGTTCGGTTACTACCGCGAGTACGAGGACAGCCGCTGCTACGCGAAGCCCCTGCAGCCCGGCATCGCACAGTAAGCCACGTCACAGCCGGCCCCTGGGGGCCGGCTGTGATCCCCGCTACCGCAACATGCACGCAAACACGATGAAGCCCCGGTCGACTCCTGCCGACCGGGGCTTCATGCTGCGTGGACCTGAGGGGATTCGAACCCCTGGCCCCCTCGATGCGAACGAGGTGCGCTACCGGACTGCGCCACAGGCCCTTGCAACGAGTGAAACTTTAGCATCCCCGTCGGGGTGCTTGGAAATCCGTTCCCCGACTGGTCAGGGGGCGGTTCCCGGTGGTGCGCCAGCGGCTTTCACTCGTTGGCCGCGCGCGGCCGGTCGCCGTCCTCGTACTGGTCGAAGAGCGGTGTGCGCCCGCGCTCCCGTGCGCGGCGGGCGGAGGCGGCGCGGCGGGCGTCACTGCGTCCGTCGGCCGCCGGCTTGCCCTCCGTGGGGGGCGCCGCCTCCTGCGCCTCCGCGCCCCGCTTCGCGTCCTGGTCCGGCGCGACGGAACTCGAACGCGCCGAGCTCCACGTGTCGGGCGCCCCCAGGTCCACGTCGGACGTGGCCCGCGGCGCGACCGGCGCGGTGACGTACGTGGGCAGCGGTACCGGGACCGGGTCCCAGCTGTCGCCCTGCGCGGGGCGCCGCTGACCCTCACGCTGCTGGTCCACCCACTCCGCGTGGTCCGTCTGCTCGACGAGGGCGCGCCGGTCCGCGGCGAGCGCGGACAGTTCGGGGTCGGTTTCGGCCGCTGGTCCCTCGTCCGGGTCGTCGGCGGCGGCGCCCGCGTCGAGGGACGCGCGCCTGCGCGGCTGGCGCTCCCGCAGGCGCTGCGCGGCGGCTTCGGCCCGTCGCCGGTCCATCTGGTAGGCGAAGCGCCGGCGTTCCTGGGAGCGCAGGTACGCGATGTACGCGCTGAGCAGTATGGCGGGCACGCCGGGCGCCCACAGGAACGCGAGCCCTCCGACGGCGGCGACGATGGCGCCGAGCGTGAAGGCGAAGAAGAGCACCACTGTTGTGCGCCGGCGGCGCGCGAGTACCTTCGAGCGCTGGGCGCGCTCTGCGGCCGCCTGCGCCGAGGGCGTGCGCCGCGCGGCCGGTACGCGCTTCTGCGCGGGCGCGGGTGGGGTCTTGGGCGCCGGGGCGGATGCGGGGGGCGCGGATTCGCGCTGACGCGCGGGCGCGGAGCCGGGTTTGGGCGCCGGGGCGCTCGCGCGGTCGCGCGCTTGCTCCGCGCGCGCCGGCGCTTCCGGCTCGCCCTCCTTCCGTACCTCCGCCCGAACCTGACGGCGGGTCGGAGGCATGGCGAAGGCCCGGACGTCCACCGAGTCGGTGACGGCGTCCGGATCGACGGCGTCGGGCTCCCCCTCCTGGGCGGAGCGCGCCCGCAGGTCCTTGGCGTACCTGCGCTCCATTCCCGCCCGTCCGGACAGCAGCCGGATGGCGGTGCTGAAGCGTTCCGTCGGACGGGCCTCGTTCAGCTCGTCCTGCCTACGGAGCCACATCGGCACCAAGTAGGCGGCCCAGGCCCCGACAATGACTGCGTAGATGAGGCCGCTGCTGCTCACGCCTCACACGGTAGAGGGGTTTGCGTGAGGCCATCTGCCAATTGGGCCGGTGTGTCGCACGATCTGGCTGATATTTCGAGCTTTTTTTGTGACGGATCCGATCAGCAGGCCACCGTTGCCGCGAATTCAATGCCCTGAGACGGTCACCGACCGATCAATTTCGAACATATATTCAATTTCGCGAGCTAGGCAGGATTCCCCGGAGTGTTCTGCGGATTCCGGGGCCCGCTCTGGCTGTTCGAAGTGCTCCCGGCGTCCGGCGTCCCCTGAGAGCGTGCCCGCCGCCAGCGGCCGAGCAATCCTTCGGGCACCTCTTCCGCGGTCAGCGCGAAGACGAGGTGGTCGCGCCAGGCCCCGTCGATGTGGAGATAACGTGGGCGCATCCCCTCCTCGCGGAATCCGAGTTTCTCCACGACCCGCCGGCTGGGCCGGTTCTCGGGGCGAATGCAGACCTCGATGCGGTGCAGACCAACGGTGCGGAAACAGTGGTCCACCACGAGCGCCACCGCCGTCGGCATCACGCCGCGTCCAGCCACCGTCTCGTCCACCCAGTAACCGATGTGCCCCGAACACATCGATCCCCAGGTGATTCCGGCGACAGTCAACTGCCCGACCAACCGGCCCTGATACTCGATGACGAACGGCAGCATCCGGCCGGCGTTCGCCTCGGAGCGCAGGTGCCGGACCATCTGGCGATACGTCGGCCGGTGCGCTATCGGCCCGCTGGGCGTGGGCGGCGGAATGGTCGCCTCCCAGGGACGCAGCCAGTCCCGGTTGCGCCGGTTCACCTCGCGCCAGGCCCGCTGGTCGCGCAGCTTTATGGGCCGGAGGACGATGTCGCCGTCCGCCAGTACGACGGGCCAGGATGGGCTGTTCAGCTCGCACCCCCGTTGTGTCTGGAGTGGTCGCCGCCGTCCGCGACCGGCCTCGGGTGGTCGCCGCCGCGGATCTGATCGACGGCGTGCACCAGCAGCGGTTCCAGGACGGCCAGTCCGTCCCTCACCCCGCCGGTGGACCCCGGCAGGTTGACGATCAGCGTCCGGCCGGCGACTCCGGCAAGGCCCCGGGAGAGTGCGGCGGTCGGCACCTTGTCCCGTCCGAACGCCCGGACGGCCTCCGCGATGCCCGGCACCTCGTAGTCGATCACCGCACGAGTCGCCTCGGGGGTGCGGTCGGTGGGCGAGATGCCGGTGCCTCCGGTGGTCACGACGACGTCGTAGTCGGACCGGGCCGCGGCGCGCAGGGCGGCCTCGACGGGCTCGCCGTCGGGGACGACCTGCGGCCCCTCGACGGTGAATCCGAAACCCCGGAGCCCCTCGGCGATCAACGGGCCTCCCTTGTCCTGGTACACGCCCGCGGCAGCCCGGTTGGAGGCCGTGATCACCAGCGCGCGGTAGGGCCCGGCGTTCACGCCCGGCTCCAGTCGCCGGACTTGCCGCCCGTCTTCTCCTCCACCCGTACGTCCGTGATGACCGCTCCCTTGTCGACCGCCTTGACCATGTCGATCACGGTGAGGGCGGCGACCGACACCGCGGTGAGGGCCTCCATCTCGACGCCCGTGCGGTCCGTGGTCTTCACGGTGGCCTGGATCTCGACGGCGTCGTCCGCGACCGACAGATCCAGTTTCACACCGGAGAGAGCCAAGGGGTGGCACAGCGGGATCAGGTCCGGGGTGCGCTTGGCGCCCATGATGCCCGCGATGCGCGCCGTGGCCAGGGCATCCCCCTTGGGAACCCCTTCACCGCGCAGCAACTCGACCACGCGGGGTGAGACACGGACGCGGCCGCTGGCGCGGGCGGTGCGCGCGGTCACGTCCTTCCCGGATACGTCGACCATCCGGGCCGCGCCCGCCTCGTCGATGTGCGTCAGTCGTTCCTGCGTGCTCATGGTGTGCGGCGCTCCCGGGTCGAGCCCGTCGCGGTACGGCGCACGGGCCTGTTGTGCGCGACACGGTACCGCCAAGTCGGAGTGTCCACCTGAGCAGGCCCCCCGCGACCCGAGGCGAGCGGGCGCGGGGGCGGGCGAGCGCCGGGGCGGGGCGCCGTATGCGGGTGTGTTCAGCCGAGCAGGACGACCTCGACCTCGGTGCCGGGCTCGACGCTCTCCACGTCCTCCGGTACGACGATCAGCGCGTCGGCGTGCGCCAGCGCGGCGATCAGGTGCGATCCTGCACCGCCGACGGGCGTCACCTCGCCGTCGGCGTACGCGCCCCGCAGGAACTGTCTGCGTCCCTGGGGCGAGCTCAGCGCCTTGTCCGCCTTCAGGGTCGCCCGCGTCCGGGGGCGCTGGACGTCCTCGACTCCCATCAGGGTGCGGATGGCCGGGCGGACGAACAGTTCGAAGGAGACGTACGACGACACCGGGTTGCCGGGAAGCGCGAGCAGCGGCGTGTGGTCGGGGCCGATGGAGCCGAAGCCCTGGGGCTTGCCGGGCTGCATGGCGAGCTTGCGGAAGTCGACGCCGCCGCCCGCCTCGTCCTCGTCGCCGACGTGCGACAGCGCCTCCTTGACGACGTCGTACGCCCCGACGCTCACGCCGCCCGTGGTGACCAGCAGGTCGGCACGGACAAGCTGGTCCTCGATGGTGGACCGGAGGGTGTCGGCGTCGTCGGCGACGGCGCCGACCCGGTAGGCGATGGCGCCGGCGTCCCGGGCGGCCGCGGTGAGGGCGAAGCTGTTGGAGTCGTAGATCTGGCCGCTGCCCAGCTGCTCGTCGGGCTGGACCAGTTCGCTGCCGGTGGACATGACGACCACGCGCGGGCGCGGGTGCACGCGTACCGTGCCGCGGCCGATCGCGGCGAGCAGGGCGATCTGGGGCGGGCCGAGGACCGTACCGGCTTCGAGGGCGCGGTCGCCGGCCTTGACGTCGCTGCCCTTCGCGCGCACGTGCGCGCGCGCCTCGGCCGGTCGGTGCACGCGTACGTGCCCGGTGGCGCCCTCGGGGGCGAGGCTGCGGGCACGCATTCCGCTCGCGGGACCCTCGCCGAGGCCTCCGTCGGTCCACTCCACGGGGACGACGGCCTCGGCGCCGGGCGGCAGCGGGGCGCCCGTCATGATGCGGACGGCCTGGCCCGGACCCACCCGGCCCAGGTCCGCCGCACCCGCCGCCACGTCCCCGACCACTTCCAGGACGGCCGGGAACTCCTCGCTCGCGCCCGCGACGTCCGCCACCCGCACCGCGTACCCGTCCATGGAGCTGTTGTCGAACGGCGGCAGTGAGACCGGCACCGTGACGTCGTCGACCAGGACACAGCCCTGGGCGTCGAGGAGTTGCAGCTCGATGGGCTCGAGGGGACGGACGGCGGCGAGGATGTCCTCCAGGTGCTCGTCCACCGACCAGAGGTGGTCCGGGCCGGCGGTGCGGGTCGCGGCGCTGCTCAAATCGCTACATCTCCTCGGCTACGTAACTGCGAAGCCAGGTCCGGAAGTCCGGGCCCAGGTCTTCACGTTCGCATGCGAGTCTGACAATGGCACGCAGATAGTCGCCGCGGTCGCCGGTGTCATAGCGGCGGCCCTTGAAGACAACGCCGTGCACCGGCCCACCGGCCTTCTCGTCCTGTGCGAGCTGCTGCAGGGCGTCGGTGAGCTGGATCTCACCGCCGCGGCCCGGCTCGGTCTTGCGGAGTATGTCGAAGACGTGCGGGTCGAGGACGTAGCGGCCGATGACCGCGTAGTTCGACGGGGCGTCCACCGGGTCCGGCTTCTCGACCAGGCCAGTCACCCGGACGACGTCGTCGTCCTCGGTGGTCTCGACGGCCGCGGACCCGTAGAGGTGGATCTGCTCGGGTGCGACCTCCATGAGCGCGATGACGCTGCCGCCGTGCTGCTCCTGGACCTCGATCATGCGCTTGAGCAGGGGGTCGCGCGGGTCGATCAGGTCGTCGCCGAGCAGGACGGCGAAGGGCTCGTGGCCGACGTGCGGTGCCGCGCACAGGACGGCGTGGCCGAGGCCCCTGGGGTCGCCCTGGCGCACGTAGTGCATGGTCGCGAGGTCGCTGGACTCCTGGACCTTGGCGAGCCGTTCGGCGTCGCGCTTCTTCTCGAGCGCCGACTCGAGCTCGTAGTTACGGTCGAAGTGGTCTTCGAGGGGGCGCTTGTTACGTCCGGTGATCATGAGCACGTCGTCGAGCCCCGCCGACACGGCCTCCTCGACCACGTACTGGATCGCGGGCTTGTCCACGACCGGCAGCATCTCCTTGGGAGTGGCTTTGGTGGCCGGAAGGAACCGGGTGCCGAGGCCTGCTGCGGGAATGACAGCCTTGCTGATCCTGGGGTGCGACTGAGTCATGCCGGCAACCTTATCCGGTGCCTTTGAGTGAAATCTGTGGCTCCGGTTAATTAGCTCTCATATGAGCACATTAAGAAGGATGCGAGAACGACCTGTGGAACACGTCGGACGTATGGCCCAGCCTGACAAGCGAATGTTGCGGCGAGAGTTCCTCGCGGTGAGGAACAGGTTGACGGCCGATGACGTACGGGAAGCGGGCGCGATGCTGGCCGAGCGCGCGCTGGAGCTGCCCGAGCTGGAGCGCGCGCGCACGGTGGCCGCGTACGTCTCCGTCGGGAGCGAGCCCGGCACGCTCGCGCTGCTGGACGCGCTGCTCGCGCGGGGCGTGCGCGTCCTGCTCCCGGCGCTCCTGCCGGACAACGACCTGGACTGGGCCGCGTACGCCGGCGAGGGCTCCGTCGCGCGCGTCCAGCACGGCGGGAAGATGGCGCTCTTCGAGCCCGTGGGCGAGCGCCTCGGCCCGGATGCCGTGGCGTCCGCCGACGCCGTCCTGCTGCCCGGGCTCGCGGTGGACGCGCGCGGGATGCGCCTGGGGCGCGGCGGAGGGTCGTACGACCGCGTGCTGGCGCGCCTGGAGCGCGCGGGCGCTCGCCCCGCACTGCTGGTGCTCCTCTACGACTCGGAGGTCGTGGACAGCGTCCCCGCGGAGGCGCACGACCGGCCGGTCGACGCCGTGGTGACGCCGTCGGGCGTGCGCCGCTTCAAGAGCGCCTGACGCGCGCTCCCCTTCACCACCTCCGGCGGGGGCAGGCGGGAAAGGGCCCTCCACGCGCGCGTGGAGGGCCCTTTCACATCAGTGCCGTCAGCGGGTCACGGCTTGAGCACCAGTGTGTCGCTCGTGCTGTCGTCGACCGCCTTCTCGGAGAACGACCAGGGCAGGAGTTCGCCGCTGGCCCACTTGTCGGTCTGGTCGGTGTAGTGGGCGCTGAAGGCGTGCCCGGAGGCACCGGTGAGGTTGATCCACCGGGACTTGTCGAGGTCGTCGAGGTTGACCACCATCCGCATCGACGGCACCCAGACGACGCCGTAGCCCCCGGCGGCGTTCCAGCCGGTCGCGTTGACCGTCGCCTCGCCGCCGCTGAGCTTCCAGGGGCCGCGGTTGAGGGCGTACTGGAGGAATCCGGGGCCCGCGGTGCCCAGGGTCTGATTCTTCAGGAACAGGCGGTGCAGCCGGCCCCAGCTCCAGGTGTCCATGTCCTTGCCGAGCTTGGAGGTCAGCTCCCAGCGGGCGTCGATCATGGCGCGGGCGAACAGCTGGTCGCGGTTGTCGGCCTTGGGGCGGGTGCCCGAGGCGGGCGTCTGCCACCAGTCGCTGTCCGGCTTGTCCATCAGGGTGCGGACCACCTCGAACCAGCGGTCGCCGCCGTCCGGCTGCGCCTGGTCGGCGTCGCGCTCGCCGCACTCGCGCACCTTGGCGTCGTCGTCCACCGGGCCGGTGCTGTCGAGCTTGTCGACCCACAGGCACTGGCCCTTGACCCGCAGCTCCTTGGGCAGCTTGTTGCCGAAGGCGAGCTTGAGGACGTTGCGCCAGACCGCGTTGAAGTAGGCGGCCGCCGCGGAGTCGGCGTCCTGGGTGTAGTCCCAGCCCTCGAGGAGTTTCTGGGCGTCGCGGACGTCCTTGTCGTCGAGGTTGATCTTCAACAGCTTGGGCACGAGCAGCTTGGCGATCTCGCTGCTGTTGTCCAGCTGCATCTGGCGCATGTCGTCGGTGGAGATCTTGCCGCCGCCCTTGATCTTCGACTCGATCAGGTCGGTGATCCGCTGGCTGCGGGCGCCGTAGCCCCAGTCCGTGGTGAGCGTGTAGGGGTACTTGTCCGGGTCGATCACGGCCTGGTTGGCGGTGACGATGTAGCCGCGCGCGGGGTCGTACTCGTTGGGCAGCTCGTCCTGCTTGATGAAGCCCGTCCACTTGTACTTGGAGTCCCAGCCGGGCGCCGGGATGGAGCCGTCGTCGTCAGACGCGCGCGTGGGGATCTTTCCGGGCAGCGTGTAGCCGATGTGGTTCTGGGTGTCGGCGTAGATCAAATTCTGCGAGGGCACGTCGAACAGCGCGGCCGCCGAGCGGAAGTCTTTCCAGCCGGCCGCCTTGTCGAGGGCGAAGACGGCGTCCATGGAGGTGCCCGGATCCAGGGCGGTCCATCGCAGGGCGATGCCGTAGCCGTCGCCGCGGTCGGGCGCCGCCGTGTCGACGGTGGCCTTCTTGCCGACCTTGACGAGTTCGTCGTCGCGGTCGGACAGCAGAGGCATCCCGTCGGCGGTCTCGCGGACGACGATCTTCTTGGACGCGCCGCCGGCGACCTTGATGGTCTCCTCACGGCTCTCGAACGGCTTGACCTTGCCGTCGTAGAGGTAGCCGTTGCCGCTGAGCTTCTCCAGGTAGAGGTCGGTGACGTCGGCCCCGGAGTTCGTCATGCCCCAGGCGATGTCGCCGTTGTGGCCGATGATCACACCGGGCATCCCGGCAAACGTGTAACCCGTTACGTCGTACTGGCACTTGTCCGAGACACTGCGGCAGTGCAGGCCCATCTGGTACCAGACGGACGGCAGCGACGGCGACAAGTGCGGGTCGTTGGCGAGCAGCGGCTTGCCGGAGACGGTGTACTTCCCGGCGACGACCCAGGAGTTGGAGCCGATGCCCTGCCCGTTCACACCGACGGCCGTGGGAACGTCGTCGAGGACGTTGTAGAGGCCCGCCAGCTGGCTCGTGAGCCCCGAACCGGTCGTGGATGAGGCCGCGGAGCCTGTGGTGCCCGTCGTGCCCTGTGAGCCGCTCGTGGTGCCGCCCTGCCGGAACGTCTTGGTGAGCTCGTCGTACTGGCCCTGCTGGACGATCGCCTTGTTGCGGCCGTAGGGGTAGTCCGGGTAGAGGTCCTTGATCTGCTGGGGGCCCAGCCGGCTGGTCATCAGGGCGCGGTCGATCTCGTCCTGCATGTTGCCGCGCAGGTCCCAGGCCATCGCCTTCAGCCAGGAGACCGAGTCCACCGGGGTCCACTGCTGCGGCTTGTAGTCGTTACTGAAGCCGAGCGCCGCGTACTCGAGGGAGATGTCCTTGCCGTCCTTGCCCTGGAGGTAGGCGTTGACTCCCTTGGCGTACGCCTGGAGGTACTTCTTCGTGGAGTCCGACAGCTTGGTGTCGTACTCCTTCTTCGCGATCCGGTCCCAGCCGAGAGTGCGCAGGAACTCGTCGTTCTTGACCTGGCCCTTGCCGAACATCTCGGACAGGCGCCCCGAGGTCATGTGCCGTCGCACGTCCATCTCGTAGAACCTGTCCTGCGCCTGCACGTAGCCCTGCGCCATGAACAGGTCCTCGTCGGACGAGGCATAAATCTGCGGGATGCCGTTGCCGTCCCGCTTCACGTCGACCGGCCCGGACAGGCCGTCGAGCGTGATCGAGCCCTTGGTCTGCGGGAAGGAGGCACGGACGGTGCTGATCGACCAGTACGCCCCGTAGGCGACGCCACCGACGATGGCCAGGACGAGCACCAGCACGATCAGACGGGCTTTGCGCCCCTTCTTCCTGCCGGACTTGACGGGTGTGTCACCCGTTGTGGCGGTGGTATTGGGGGGCATCGCTGTCCTTGCTGTCCTAACGCGAGCGGCGAGGCGGGCTGTCCTTTTGAATGAGCGCTGGAGCAACCATAGGCGCAGGGCCCCACGCCCCTTGACGCGGAGTCGTGAACCGGCGCGGACGAGCGTTCGATCTCGCCTCGTCGAGCGTCAAGAAAGCGTCAAGAGTTAGGTAAGGTAACGAAGTACTTGGGTGCGGAGTGCCGCAGCCTCGGATCTTGTTGTCACGTGAGTTTCGCGTCGTGCCGTACGCGAGCTTCGCGCCTCCCGCGCGCGAGCCAGTGAAGGGAACCGCTGCTGACTGTCCACCACCTCAACCAGCTCCTGCTCGTCTGCTCCGTCGTCCTGCTCGTCGCCGTGGCGGCGGTCCGGGTCTCCTCGCGCAGCGGGCTGCCCAGCCTGCTCGTCTACCTGGGGATCGGCGTCCTCATGGGCCAGGACGGCATCGGTGACGTCCACTTCAACAACGCCGAGCTGACCCAGGTCATCGGATACGCGGCCCTGGTCGTGATCCTCGCCGAGGGCGGTCTGGGCACGAAGTGGAAGGAGATCAGGCCGGCCCTTCCGGCCGCCTCCACGCTGGCACTGTTCGGGGTCGCGCTGAGCGTCGGGGTCACGGCGGCGGGCGCGCACTACCTGACCGGGCTGGAGTGGCGGCAGGCGCTCATCATCGGAGCGGTGGTGTCCTCGACGGACGCGGCGGCGGTGTTCTCCGTCCTGCGCAGAATTCCCCTCCCCGCGCGCGTGACGGGAACACTGGAGGCGGAGTCCGGCTTCAACGACGCCCCAGTGGTCATCCTGGTCGTCGCCTTCTCCACCGCGGGCCCGATCGAGCACTGGTACGCGCTGGTGGGCGAAATAGCGCTGGAGCTGGCCATCGGCGCCGCCATCGGGCTCGCGGTCGGCTGGCTGGGCGCCTGGGGCCTGCGGCACGTGGCCCTGCCCGCCTCCGGCCTCTACCCGATCGCGGTGCTGGCGATCGCGGTCACGGCGTACGCCGCGGGCGCACTGGCGCACGGCAGCGGCTTCCTCGCGGTCTACCTCGCCTCGATGATGCTCGGCAACGCCAGGCTGCCGCACTGGCCGGCCACGCGCGGCTTCGCCGAGGGGCTCGGCTGGATCGCCCAGATCGGCATGTTCGTCCTGCTCGGCCTGCTGGTCACGCCGCACGAGCTGGGCGACGACATCTGGCCCGGCCTCGTCATCGGGCTGGTGCTGACCATGGTCGCGCGGCCGCTGAGCGTGGTGCTCAGCCTGGTGCCGTTCCGGGTGCCGTGGCCGGAGCAGACCCTGATGTCCTGGGCCGGACTGCGCGGCGCCGTGCCCATCATCCTGGCGACGATCCCCATGGTGAACGGCGTCGATGCCAGCCACCGCATCTTCAACATCGTCTTCATCCTGGTCGTCGTCTACACCCTCATCCAGGGCCCGACGCTGCCGTGGCTGGCACGCAAACTGCGACTCGGCGACGAGCCGGAGGCGGCCGACCTGGGCATCGAATCTGCGCCCCTGGAACGGCTGCGCGGACATCTCCTGTCCGTCGCGATCCCCAAGGGCTCGCGGATGCACGGCGTCGAGGTGAACGAGCTGCGCCTGCCGGCCGGGGCCGCCGTCACCCTCATCGTCCGCGACGGAAAATCGTTCGTTCCACTGCCGACGACGGTGCTGCGGCGCGGTGACGAACTGCTCGTGGTCACCACGGACCCCGTCCGGGACGCCGCGGAACGGCGCCTGCGCGCGGTCGCACACGGCGGCAAGTTGGCGGGGTGGTTGGGGGCGAACGGGGCGGGGGGCTGAGCAAGCCGGGAGACGGAGTTTCGGTTCCGGGCGCCGGCTTCGGGGGCGAGCGCTGGCGCGGGCGCCGGGCGCGGGCGCGGGGTGGGGGCGCGGGCGCGGTGTGGGCGCGGGCGCGGGGTGTGGGCGCGGGGTGTGGGCGCCGGGCGCGGGCGCCCGTTGAGAGCGCGGGCGTGAGGTGCGGCGGTGGGGCGCATGGCGGGGCGTGCGCGCCATGCGCCAGAGGTGCGAGCGGGGCGCGGGGGCACGGAGCGCGCCGTGCCGCACCTACGATGCGAGCGGGGCGCGCGTTAAAGGTGTGTTTCGTACGATTCACACCCCAGTCAATCCCAGGTGAACAGGCCTTTGGTGCTCGTTTTCACAGGTGTACGAGCCCTCGATCCCTGTACACTGAAGGCACCCTGATCGAACCAACTCTGCCTGACGCAGAGCTGGCGCGACCGTATGGCGGCCGGGACGCCCTCCACAGTGGGCGCCGGTATCTACCGCAGTTCCGCGCATGAGGACAGCTCTCGGCGCCCCCGCACGGGCGCGCTACCAGGCGGCAGAAAGGCACGGGCCGTGGCATCCACGGTCACCTCCGAGCCGTCGAAGAACTCGGCGACACCGTCCCGCCCGGGATACGGGCAGCTGCTGCGCACCCGCGGCGCCTGGACGTTCCTGCTCCCCGGCTTCGCGGCGCGCCAGCCGTTCGCGATGCTGACCATCTCCATCGTGCTGCTCGTGCGGCACACCACCGGCTCGTACGGCGCCGCGGGCGCCGCAGCAGCCGTCACCGGCGTCTCCATGGCGCTGTTCGCGCCCTACACCGGCCGCCTCGCCGACCGCCGTGGTCAGCACGCGGTACTGATCCCCGGTGTCCTCGTGCACACGGCGTCGGGTCTCGCGCTGACGGCGCTCGCGCTGTCGCACGCGCCCCTGTGGGCGCTGTTCGCGGCGGCCGTGCCGACGGGCGCCTCGGTGCCGCAGGTCGGCCCCATGGTGCGCGCTCGCTGGGGGGTAAAGCTCCTGGGCTCGCCCCTGATGACCACCGCCGCGGCCTTCGAGTCCGTCACGGACGAGCTGACCTTCGTCGTCGGCCCGCTGCTGGCGACGGCCCTGTGCACCGCTGTGGACCCGGCCGCCGGCCTGGTCACGGAGGCGGCGCTGACCCTGGTCGGCGGTCTGCTGTTTGCGGCGCGCAAGACCACGCAGCCGCCGGTGACCGGTGGCGGGCACGCGCGCGTGAAGCAGACCTCCGCGCTCCGCGTGCCCGGCGTGCGCGTGCTGGTCGTCACCTTCCTGGGCATCGGATCCGTCTTCGGAGGCATGCAGGTGTCGCTCGCCGCATTCACCGAGTCGATCGGCGAGCCCAGCCTGAACGGCGTCCTGTACGGGACCTTCGCCGCGGGCAACATGCTCTCCGGCATCGCGTGCGGCGCGATCGCATGGAAGGTGGCCCCGCAGCGCCGCCTTTTGATCGGCTACGCGGCCCTGGCGCTGACCGCGTCTGCCCTGTGGACCGCGCACTCGGTGCTGGTCCTCGCCGGTCTCGGCCTGCTGGTCGGCATGTGCATCGCTCCTGCCCTGATCACCGGCTACACCCTGGTCGAGGGCCTGGTTCCGGCCGGCGCCCGCACCGAGGCCTTCACCTGGCTGACCGGCGCCGTCGCGCTCGGCCAGGCCGCCGCGGTCACCGTCGCCGGTCAGCTGGAGGACCGCCTGTGGGGCGGCGCCGGTTTCCTGGTGCCGATGGCGGGCACGCTGCTCGCCCTGGGCACCCTGGTGGCACTGCGTTCGCGGCTCGTCACCCTGCCCCGGAACCGTACGGTGGCACGTGGCGTCGGTCACCGAGTGCCGGTCACGGTGGACTGATCCCCGGGAATACGTCACTATGGACCGTCGTTAGCACTCATCGAGTGAGAGTGCCAGGAGGAAGACAGTGCCCACCTATCAGTACCAGTGCACCGAGTGCGGCGAGGGCCTCGAGGCGGTGCAGAAGTTCACCGACGACGCCCTGACCGAGTGCCCCAACTGCGGTGGCCGCCTGAAGAAGGTGTTCTCTGCGGTCGGCATTGTCTTCAAGGGCTCCGGTTTCTACCGCAACGACAGCCGCGGCTCGTCGTCGAGCAGCAGCCCGTCCTCGAAGTCCTCGGGTTCTTCGTCGTCGAGTCCGTCGAGCTCTTCCGGCTCCTCGTCGTCCGACTCGAAGCCGTCTTCGTCGACTTCCTCGTCCTCGTCGAGCTCCGCCAACAGCTCCGCGGCTTGATCTTCCTCCCGCGAGACCCTGCCGTCACCGGACGGCAGGGTCTTCGGCATTCCCGATACCGCCTCTCCCGCCTTTTCGCGGCCAGCTAATGTGCTCGTCATGGCGAACGCAGAGATCGGTGTCATCGGCGGCTCGGGCTTCTACTCGTTCCTCGACGACGTGACCGAGGTCCAGGTGGACACCCCCTACGGAGCACCCAGCGACTCACTCTTCCTCGGCGAGATCGCCGGCCGCCGGGTCGCCTTCCTGCCCCGGCACGGCCGCGGCCACCACCTGCCCCCGCACCGCATCAACTACCGCGCCAATCTCTGGGCGCTGCGCTCCCTCGGCGTACGCCAGGTCCTGGGCCCCTGCGCGGTCGGCGGCCTGCGCCCCGAGTACGGGCCCGGCACACTGCTCGTCCCGGACCAATTGGTGGACCGTACGAAGTCCCGGGTGGGGACGTACTTCGACGGACTGCCGCTGCCCGACGGCACCGTGCCGAACGTGGTGCACGTCTCCCTGGCCGACCCGTACTGTCCCGCCGGGCGGGCGGCCGCGCTGAAGGCGGCGCGCGGACAGGGCTGGGAGCCCGTGGACGGCGGGACGCTGGTCGTGATCGAGGGTCCGCGCTTCTCGACCCGCGCCGAATCGTTGTGGCACCAGGCGCAGGGCTGGTCGGTGGTGGGCATGACCGGCCATCCCGAGGCCGTGCTCGCCCGTGAACTGGAGCTCTGCTACACGTCGTTGACGCTGGTCACCGATCTCGACGCGGGCGCGGAGACCGGCGAGGGCGTCTCGCACGACGAGGTGCTGCAGGTGTTCGCCGCCAATGTGGACCGACTGCGGGGCGTGCTGTTCGACGCGGTGGCGGCGCTGCCGGACAACTCGGCGCGCGACTGCCTGTGCACGAACGCCCTCGGCGGGATGGATCCCGGGTTCGAGCTGCCGTAGCGGCGGAGTGACCGGCGGCGGACTTGGAGCGGAACTCCTCGTTCGAGTGGGCGAGTTGTCCACAACCGGTCGGTAGTCCACCGGCTCCGGCGAAGATCGGCGCGAGGCCTCATCGTGGCATCGCAAGCCGATTCCTCGTCACAGGTGGTGGTCCTCGTGCCCGTCTCTCCCTCGTCCGCTTCTCCGTCCTTCCCGCCTCCACTTCCGTCGCCGCGCCCGCTCGGCACCGACGCCCCGGCCACCTGCGAGGTGCCGCACTTCGCGCCGGTGCGGGTGCGCGGCGGGCGGTATCAGCTGCAGCGGCTCGTACGGCATCGCAGGCGGGCCGTGGCGGCCGGCCTCGCCGTCACTGCCGCCGCCCTCGTGGCGGCCGGGCCGCGCGCCGCGACGGATCCGCACCGCGCCGAGCGGACCCGCGGGCACCCCTCGGCCGAGCCGGTACGGCGCCACGGCGCGGTGGACATGGTGACGGCACCGGTGCGGATCGCCGACGCCGCGACCGTGCGGCTGCTGCGGCCCGGCGACCGGGTCGACGTGATCGCCGCTCAGGACCCGGCGACGGGCGGGGAGGCCCGGGTGGTGGCGCGCGGGGCGCGGGTGACCCGGCTGCCCGAGCCGCTGGACGACACCGCGGAGAACGGCGCCTTGGTCGTGCTCTCGGTGCCGCGTTCCACGGCGGCACGCCTGGTCGGTGCGAGCGCGTCGGCGAGGCTGGCGGTGACGCTGTGCTGAACGCGCTCGGTCGTTTGCTAGGCGACATGCTGTCAAGTCGCACGTTTGAGCTATGGAATTGGACAGGATGGCCTCTTCGTGCCGTAGGTTGCGGAGCGTTTTGTTCCACACCCTGTGCATGCGAGGAGAGTCCCCGAGGTGAGCGAGAAGAAGGAAGCGAGCATCTGGCAGGGCTTCAAAGCCTTCCTGATGCGCGGCAACGTCGTCGATCTGGCAGTCGCGGTGGTCATCGGCGCCGCCTTCACGAACATCGTCAACTCGGTGGTGAAGGGCATCATCAACCCGCTGGTCGGAGCGATCGGCACGCAGAATCTCGACAACTACAGCTCGTGCCTGAGTTCGACGTGCAAGGGGACGCACGGCATCCAGCTGATGTGGGGCTCCGTCCTCGGTGCCACGCTGAGCTTCGTGATCACCGCGGCGGTGGTCTACTTCCTGATGGTCCTGCCGATGGCGAAGTACCTGGCCCGGATGGAGGCACGCAGGAAGGCGAAGGAGGGCACGCACGAGGTCATCGAGGTGACCGAACTGGAGGTGCTCAAGGAGATCCGCGACGCGCTGGTCGCGCAGCGTGGCTCCGGGCAGGGCGGTCGCTAGCGGCACTCCTGCGGGGCCTCGCTCAGAGGTGGTGGGGCGGCTTCTCTTCGAGGAAGCGCTTCAGGTCCGCTGCGCTGTCGCTGTCGCCGCGCTCGCCCCACCCGCGGTCGGTGTCGTCCGAGGACTGCTGGTTCAGCGGATCGTCGAAGTTCAGCGCGGCCTTCGGGTCGCGCGGCTCGGGGGCGGGGGCGGTGCTCATGTCTCAAGAGTACGGCCCCTCCCGCGCCCCTCGCCCAGGCTGCGCTCCCGGCCGGTCCCGGGGCCGCGAGGGCTCAGACCGCGTACAGACCGTGGGACGTGAAGACGCTCCTGGCCAGAGCGGTCTGCTCCGCGGTGGGGGTGGGCGTGTCGTGCAGCGTGAACGGCATGCCGAGCGCCAGCCACTTGGCCTCGCCCAGCTTGTGGAAGGGCAGGACGTCGACGCGCGAGACATTGCCGAGACCGGCGGCGAAGGCGGCGACTCCGTCGATGTTCGCGGGTTCGTCGGTGAGGCCGGGCACGAGCACGAAGCGGACGTGGACCTCCTTGCCGAGGCCGGCCAGACGGCGGGCGAAGTCGAGGGTCGGCTCGAGCGGGCGGCCGGTGACCGTGCGGTAGGTGGCGCGGTCCCAGGACTTGATGTCGAGAAGGACCAGGTCGGTGTCGCGCAGGAGTGCGTCGGTGGCCCGGGCGCCGAGGAAGCCCGAGGTGTCCAGGGCGGTGTGCAGGCCGAGTTCGTGCTTGAAGCGGTTCAGCAACTCGCCGGTGAAGACCGGCTGGAGCAGCGGCTCTCCCCCACTGATGGTCGCCCCGCCGCCTGCCGCCGCGATGAACCGCGTGTACTTGGCGGCTTCGGCGACGATGTCGTCGGCCGAGGTCCGCTTGCCGCGGCGCATCCGCCAGGTGTCAGGGTTCTGGCAGTACAAGCAGGTCAACGGGCAGCCGGCGAGAAAGGTCACGAAGCGGGTACCCGGGCCGTCGACGCCGGTCGACAGGTCCCAGGAGTGCACCGATCCCACGGCGGGCCGCCGGGTCGCCGCGACGGCCGGGGTGGGCGCCGTGGCGGCGGGGCATCCGTCCGGCTCCGGCGGGGTGGCCGGCACGGACGGCAGAGGCGTGGTGGTCATCGTCCCTCGCCCTTACAGCGAGCCGTGGAAGGTCCGGTTGATGACGTCGAGTTGCTGCTCGCGCGTCAGGCGGACGAAGTTGACCGCGTAGCCGGAGACCCGGATGGTGAGCTGCGGGTACTTCTCGGGGTGCTCCATCGCGTCCTCGAGGGTCGCCTTGTCGAGCACGTTGACGTTCATGTGGAAGCCGCCGCCGGCCATGAAGCCGTCCAGCACTCCGGAGAGGTTGCCGATGCGCTCCTCGGGGGTGCGGCCCAGGGCGTCCGGGGTGATGGTGTTGGTCAGCGAGATGCCATCCTCCGCGTCGTCGTACGGCAGCTTGGCGACGGAGAGCGCCGAGGCGATGTAGCCGTGCTGGTCCCGCCCGTTCATGGGGTTGGCGCCGGGTGCGAAGGGGGTGCCCGCGCGGCGGCCGTCGGGCGTGTTGCCGGTCTTCTTGCCGTAGACGACGTTCGAAGTGATCGTCAGGACCGACTGGGTGTGCACCGCGTCGCGGTACGTCGGGTGCCTGCGGACCTTCTCCATGAACTCGTGGACGATCCAGCGGGCGATGGAGTCGGCCCGGTCGTCGTTGTTTCCGTACGCCGGGTAGTCGCCCTCGACGAGGTAGTCGACGGCCAGGCCCGTCTCGTCGCGGATCACCTTCACGCGTGCGTGCCTGATGGCGGACAGGGAGTCGGCCGCGACCGACAGGCCGGCGATGCCGCAGGCCATGGTGCGCAGGATCGCCCGGTCGTGCAGGGCCATCTCCAGTCGCTCGTAGGCGTACTTGTCGTGCATGTAGTGGATGACGTTGAGCGCGTGGACGTAGGTCTTCGCGAGCCAGTCGAGAACAGCGTCGTAGGCCGTGAGGACCTGGTCGTAGTCGAGGTACTCGTCGGTGATCGGCTCGAAGCCCTTGGCGACCGTCTTGCCGGAGACCTCGTCGCGACCGCCGTTGACGGCGTAGAGAAGAGCCTTGGCGATATTCACGCGGGCGCCGAAGAACTGCATCTGCTTGCCCGTGGCCATCGCGGAGACGCAGCAGGCGATGGCGGTGTCGTCGCCGAACCGGGGGCGCATGAGCTCGTCGGACTCGAACTGCAGGGCGCTGGTGTCGATGGCGACCCGGGCAGCGTACTTCTTGAAGGCCTCGGGCAGGCGCGGGGACCAGAAGACGGTGAGATTGGGCTCGGGGGCCGGGCCGAGGTTGTGGAGGGTGTTCAGGGCGCGGAAGGTGGTGCGCGTGACCAGCGGGCGCCCGTCCTCGCCGAGGCCGGCCAGGGACCAGGTGACCCAGGTGGGGTCGCCGGAGTAGAGCTCGTTGTACTCGGGGGTGCGCAGGAACCGCACGATGCGGAGCTTGATGACGAAGTCGTCGATGAGCTCCTGGGCCTGGGACTCGGTGAGCAGGCCGCGCTCGACGTCCCGGTGGAGGTAGACGTCGAGGAAGGCGTCGATGCGGCCGATGGACATGGCGGCGCCGTTCTGCTCCTTGACGGCGCCGAGGTAGCCGAAGTACAGCCACTGGACGGCCTGGCGGGCAGTGCGGGCGGGGCCGGAGATGTCGAAGCCGTAGGAGAGGGCCATGGCTCGGAGTTCTTCGAGGGCGTGGATCTGCTCCCGGGTTTCCTCGCGTTCCTGAATGAGCTCAACGGTGGGCCACTCAGCGTCGAGGAGAACATTGACCGCCTCTTTGGCCGCTATGAGCCGGTCGACCCCGTAGAGGGCGACGCGGCGGTAGTCGCCGATGATGCGGCCGCGGCCGTAGGCGTCGGGCAGGCCGGTGATGATGCCGGAGGAGCGGCAGGCGCGGATCTCGGGGGTGTAGGCGTCGAAGACCCCGTCGTTGTGGGTCTTGCGGAGCTTGGTGTAGATCTCCTTGATCGCGGGGTCGGGGTCGTACCCGTAGGCGGTCAGGGCGTTCTCGACCATGCGCCAGCCGCCGTTGGGCATGATGGCGCGCTTGAGCGGGGCGTCGGTCTGGAGGCCGACGATCAGGTCGAGGTCGGGGTCGACGTAGCCGGGCGCGAAGGCGTCGATGCGGGACGGGGTGTGGACGTCGACGTCGTAGATACCGCGTTCGTTCTCGGTGGGGAACATCGCAAGGAGCTTGTTCCAGACCTTGGTGGTGCGCTCGGTCGGGCCGGCGAGGAAGGCGGCGTCGCCCTCGTAGGGGGTGTAGTTGCGCTGGACGAAGTCGCGGACGTCGATGGCGTCGCGCCAGCGGTCGCCGCGGAAGCCCGCCCAGGCGTCCCGGTGCGCCGAGGTTTCGCCCGGCGTCTCTTCCGCAGGCGTCGCAGGGGTGATTCCCGCATGCGTGGCAGTCATGACCCGCACCTTCCGCATCAACTGGTCGCTACGGATCCATTGCACGCCTCGGGCAAGCGCCCTGGGCACCGCATTGGTCCCCAATCCGCGTCCGAACGTCCCACAGCGCGCAAGACCGGTCGGCCCACCTGTCGTCTGACCAGGTCTTTTCCCTGGGACTTTGGACCCTCCCGGGCTTGTGAATCACTTCACAAGATTTTGGTCCGGTTTTCTGATGTGCTGGGGGGCATGACGTCGAGTTCCGCTCCCGCGCCCGCCCAGGGCGCACCGCACACCCCACGGCCCGTACGCAGACTCACCGCGCGTGGACGCGACGAGGCACACCGCGTCGCTTCGCCGCTCGAGCTCTTCTTCGATCTGTGTTTCGTCGTGGCCGTCGCGCAGGCGGGCATCGAGCTCGTGCACGCCGTGGCCGAAGGGCACGCGGGCGGCGGCATCCTCAACTACGCGATGGTGTTCTTCGCCATCTGGTGGGCCTGGATGAACTTCACCTGGTTCGCCTCGGCGTACGACAACGACGACGTGCTCTACCGGGTCGTCGCCCTCGTCCAGATCGCGGGCGTCCTGGTCCTGGCGGCCGGTGTCTCACGGGCGTTCGAGAACCAGGACTGGGTCATGGTCATCTCCGGCTACGTGATCATGCGGCTGGCGATGGCCGCGCAGTGGCTGCGCGCCGCGAGATCGGCCGCGGGCGCGGAGAGAACCATGGCGCTGCGGTACGCCAGTGGTGTGCTGCTGTGCCAGATCGGCTGGGTCGGCCTGGTGGTCCTGCCGGAACCCGCGCGCCCCTGGCTGTTCCTGGTGATGGCGCTCGCCGAGCTGAGCGTGCCCATGTTCGCGGAGAGGGTCATGGCGACCTCCTGGCATCCGCACCACATCGCCGAGCGGTACGGGCTGTTCACGATCATCGTGCTCGGCGAGACCATCGCCGCGGCCACGACCGCCGTGAAGTCCGCCGTGGCGGAGAACGACGCGCTCGGCGAACTGCTGCCGATCGCGGCGGGCGGCCTGCTGATCGTCTTCACCGCCTGGTGGATCTACTTCGTCGTGTCCATCCACGGACATCTGCGCACCAGTAATCGAGCGTTCCTGTGGGGGTACGGCCACTACCTGATCTTCGCCTCGGCCGCCGCGATCGGCGCCGGTCTCGAGGTGGCAATCGAGCAGACGGTCGGTCAGGCACACATCTCCGCCGTGTCGGCCGCGGCAGCCGTGACCCTGCCGACGGCGCTCTACCTGCTGACGGTCTGGGCGCTGCACTCGCGCCACTTCAAGGTCGGCATCGCCCAGCAACTGGTGCTGCCGGTCACGGCACTACTGGTGATCTGCTGCACGTTCCTGGGCCACTGGGCGGTGCTCACGGCCGGCCTCGTGTGCGCGCTGTCGGTGGCGACCGGCGTGATGCTGACGGAGCGCACGGCCGCGCGTCGGCGTAAGGCGCGTGCGAGGGCGAGCGCCGTCTGACCGGTCCGGCGCGCCCTGAGCTGGGACACACTGGCTGGCATGACAGTTGACGCGTTGACGGACGTCGCCGGACTGCGAGTGGGACACGCAACCCGCACCGGCGACGGTTGGCTCACCGGCACGACGGTCGTCCTCGCTCCCGAGGGCGGCGCCGTCGCCGCCGTGGACGTGCGCGGTGGCGGCCCGGGCACCAAGGAGACCGACGCCCTCGACCCGCGCAACCTCGTGCGAAAGGTCGAGGCGATCGTGCTGACCGGCGGCAGTGCCTACGGGCTGGACTCGGCGTCCGGCGTGATGGCGTGGCTGGAGGAGCGAGGGCGCGGGGTGCGGGTCGGAACGGATCCCGCGCACGTCGTGCCGGTGGTGCCCGCCGCCTGTGTCTTCGACCTTGGGCGGGGCGGGGACTTCCGGGCGCGACCGGACGCGGCCATGGGGCGCGCGGCGATCGAAGCGGCCGCGGCGAGCGCCCTGGGCGCGGGGGTGCGCGAGGGGTGCGTGGGCGCGGGTACGGGCGCCGTGGTGGGGCCGCTCAAGGGCGGAATCGGCACTGCGAGCACTGTCCTCGACTCGGGGATCACGGTGGCCGCGCTGGTGGTCGCCAACGCGGCGGGGTCGGCGATGGATCCGGAAACCGGTGTGCTGTACGGGGAGTTGTTCCAGGGGCGTGTGAAGTACCCGGAGGCGCACGTGCATGAGGCCGCGCGCCTGCGGCTAGCCGAGGCCGCCGCGGAAAGCGCCGCTCCGCCCCTCAACACGACGCTCGCCGTGGTCGCCACGGACGCGGAGCTCTCGAAGGCACAGGCGCAGAAGCTGGCCGGCACGGCGCACGACGGCATCGCACGCGCCGTGCGGCCGGTGCACCTGCTCAATGACGGTGACACGGTGTTCGCGCTGGCCACGGGGGTGCGCCCGCTCGACGCCGAGCGCCCTCTCGCACTCAACGACGTCCTCGAGGCCGGCGCGGACGTCGTGACGCGCGCGATCGTACGCGCCGTGCGCGCCGCAGAGTCGGTGGAGGCGCCAGGAGGGACGTGGCCGGCGTACGAGGAGTTGTACGGGCGCCGGTAGACGAGGCGAGGCGCGCGCGTCAGGCACCACTGGCCCCGATCCCGCGCGGCGCTCGGTGGTGAGCCGCGCGGGAGGAGTTGCGTGGCCGGGGGCAGGGCGCGCGGTTCGGGGAACGCGACGGGGCGAGTGCTGGACGGCGTGGTGTGCTCGTCGTGGGCGGGGCGGGTGCGCCGTAGGGGCGCGTGTGGTGGCGGTGCGCACTCCCCGCGTGCGATGACAACACACACGCTCCGCACGTGCGCGCACCGCACCGCCACCGCCCAGCAGATGGCGCCGCTCGGGGCGCAGTTGAGGTCGGGGGCGCCGATGGGGCTGGTGAAGGGTTGGATTGTCGCGGTTCTGTCACGTGATGGCGTTTACGGCTGTTCGGGGGAACCTGTCCCGGGGGCGGTTCCCTCTTTCTTCACGCATCGGAGCGGATCACGCACATCACACGAACCTGGAGCAGCCCGTGACAACGCCGGACATTGCAGCGCGGCGCGCGCTGGGGGCCTGTGCCGCCCTGTTGGTCGGCGCCCTCACCCTCACCGCATGCGGTGGCAACGCCAGCGCCAAGGACGACGGCAAAAAGACGTCCACCGCGAAGATAGTGATCTCCGCGAAGGACAGTTCGACCGGCGCGTCCATCAACGCCACCGGCGTGAAGGTCAGCGACGGCAAGCTGACCGATGTGAAGATGACCGTGGCGGGGTCGGGGCAGGCAGTGCCGGGCGCGATATCGGCGGACGGCGGCAGCTGGAAGCCGAAGGAGCAGCTGGAGCGCGGCACGAAGTACGAGATAGCGGCGACGGCGAAGGACGCGAACGGCCGTACCGCCGCTGCCAATTCCATCTTCACCACCGTCACGTCCTCGAACAGCTTCATCGGGACCTATACGCCGGACGACGGCACCACGGTCGGGGTGGGCATGCCGGTGTCGTTCACCTTCGACAAGGCCATCAGCGACAAGAAGGCCGTGCAGTCGCACATCACGGTCAGCTCCAGCAGTGGTCAGCAGGTGGTGGGGCACTGGTTCGGGGGGCAGCGGCTCGACTTCCGGCCGGAGGAATACTGGAAGGCCGGTTCCAAGGTCACGATGAAGATCGACCTGGACGGGGTCGAGGGCGCGAACGGCGTCTACGGCGTGCAGAAGAAGACGGTGACCTTCACCATCGGGCGCTCTCAGGTGTCCACGGTGGACGTCGGCACGCAGACCATGACGGTGGTGCGGGACGGCAAGACCCTCAAGTCGGTGCCGATCTCGGCGGGCAGCCCGCAGCACACGACGTACAACGGGCAGATGGTGATCTCCGAGAAGTTCGTGCAGACGCGCATGAACGGCTCGACGGTCGGCTACGGCGGCGAGTACGACATCCCGGACGTGCCGCACGCGATGCGTCTGACGTCGTCCGGCACATTCATCCACGGCAACTACTGGTACAGCAAGGGCAACCCGCCCTTCGGCCGCCAGGGCACCAGCCACGGCTGTGTCGGGCTCGCGGACGTACAGGGCGCACGGGGGGCCACCTCCGCCAAGTGGTTCTACGACAACTCGCTCATCGGGGACGTCGTGATCGTCAAGAACTCCCCCGACAAGACGGTGGCTCCGGACAACGGCCTCAACGGCTGGAACATGGACTGGAGCCAGTGGGTCGCCGGCAGCGCCGTCTGATCGGTCGGAACGTCAGAAGTGCCGTCTGACCGGCAGGTTTTGACGGAACGTCGGGCCGCGCGGGAACTTTCCGCGCGGCCCATAATTTTTCATGGCGTACGTTTTCTCGGTTCCCGGACATGATGTCCGACCGAGGGGCTACGGTATGCACCCACAAGGTGACATGCAGCAACGCCGGGAGAAGCCTTGAGCGTTCCGTACGAGACGACAGCGTACGAACCAGCCGAGTCGCCCGAGTCTCCGGAGGAGCACCTCGCGCGACTCCTGCGCCGCGCCCTGAACTCCTTCGAACTGCCCGACGAGGCGATACGGCAGCTCGACTGCGCGCTGGCGCACGACAGTTCGCTGCACTCCGCCCACCACAGCGCGGGCCTGCACCGGGAGACGTACCGGCACACGTGGCTGCTTGCTGACGGCTCAGCGGTCACGTTCTGGGAACTCGTGCACAATACGGCGCCCGGCAGTGACCCGCAGCACGAGGTGTACACCGACGAGGAGGAGCTGCGTGCCGCCACCGCGCGGCTGCCGCTGCCGCCGGACACGCCGGACTTCGAACTGCCGGTGCTGACGCAGTTGTCGCCGCTCCCCGAGCCGCGGCACGCGTACATACCGGACGACTCGGCCGACCACGCGCGCCGGCTGCTGCGCCGTGCGGAGAACCCGGACCGGCCTGACGCGGAGACGGCAGGGCTGCTCGCGACCGCGTTCGCGCACCAGATCACGCAGGCGTTCGGCCGCCCGGGCCGGGCCGGTCGGGTGGGCCTGAGCTACTCGCTCTACGAGCACGCGTTCCTGCTGCGCGACGGCAAGGAGCTCTCCCTCTGGGAGGTTGAGCACACGGCGACGCCCGACGGACGGCACATGTGCGAGGTCTACGCGACGGAGGACGTGGCCAGAGACGCGATGGAGCGGCGGGCGGCCCGACACTGCTGAGGCCAGGCAGACCGCTCTGAGCGTCGGCAGAAGGCCACAAGCGGCCCTCGCCCTCCCGCTAGCGCCCGCCGAGTTGTCGCACGAGGCCCGCGAACGCGTCCTCCTCTGCCGGAGTCAGGGCGGTCGACTCCAGGGCGGGGCCCACTTGGCGCTGGCGCGGCAGGGCGGGGAGGGTGGGCAGTGGGTGGCCGGAGCGCAGTTCGGCCGTCTGCTCGCGGGCCTGGCGCAGGATGCGCGTCAGTCCGATCACCCAAGCGACGGTCGCCAGGACCAGGACGGCCACGCCCGTCAACTGGAGGATCAAGACGCGCTGAGGCATACGCTCCAGTAGACATCACGGCCCGGGACTTTGACCCCGGACCGTGATGAATCTCGCAGGTGCCGTGAACAACTCACAGCGCCCTAAAGGGACAAGAGGAGCGGCTCTGCTACGCCGCGACCGGCTGCTTCGCCTCCGCCGTCGCCGTGGGCGGGTTCGCCGGTGGCTCGGCGGCGGTGGTCTCCGGGGCCGGCTTGCGCATGCCCTTGAGGATGACGACCAGCGCCGTGGTGACGCACACACCGGCCGCGATGGCAAGCAGGTAGAGGAACGGGTTGCCGATCAGCGGGACCACGAAGATGCCGCCGTGCGGGGCGCGCAGGGTGGCGCCGAAGGTCATCGACAGGGCGCCCGTGACCGCGCCGCCGACCATCGAGGACGGGATCACGCGCAGCGGGTCCGCCGCCGCGAACGGGATCGCGCCCTCCGAGATGAAGGAGGCGCCCAGGACCCAGGCGGCCTTGCCGTTCTCGCGCTCGGTCTGCGTGAAGAGCTTGCCGCGCACGGTCGTGGCCAGGGCCATCGCCAGCGGCGGGACCATGCCGGCCGCCATGACCGCCGCCATGATCTTCATCGCGGAGTCGCTGGGGCTGGCCACCGCGATACCGGCCGTGGCGAAG
The DNA here is from genome assembly GCF_042889305.1 of Streptomyces sp. NPDC002619. Classification (NCBI taxonomy): domain Bacteria; kingdom Bacillati; phylum Actinomycetota; class Actinomycetes; order Kitasatosporales; family Streptomycetaceae; genus Streptomyces; species Streptomyces sp. NPDC002619. The sequence goes on from NZ_JBIAQV010000020.1 coordinate 131,559, forward strand.
GTGTACGCGACCTTGTTGACCGGGCCGCCGAGGTCGAAGCACATCATCAGGCCGAGCAGGGCGCCGAGCAGGACGGCGTTGGCGCCGGTCAGGCCGTTGAGCCAGTCGGTCATGGCCTTCTGCGCGGACGCGATGGGCTTGCCGATCACGACGAACATCAGGAATCCGACGATCGCCGAGGAGATCAGTGGGATCACCACCACGGGCATGATGCCGCGCAGCGCCGATGGGATGTTGACCTTCTGGATCGCCATCACCACGGCGCCGGCGATCAGACCGGCCGCCAGGCCGCCGAGGAAGCCCGCGTTGATGGTGAGCGAGATGGCGCCGCCGACGAAACCCGGGACGAGGCCCGGCCGGTCCGCCATGCCGTAGGCGATGTAGCCCGCCAGGACCGGGACGAGGAAGCCGAACGCAACTCCGCCGATCTGGAAGAGCAGTGCGCCCCAGCTGTCGGCCTGGGTCCAGATGAAGTGGTCCATGACCGACGGCGCCTTGTTGATCTTGTAGCCGCCGATCGCGAAGCCCAGGGCGATCAGCAGGCCGCCCGCGGCGACGAACGGGACCATGTAACTGACGCCGGACATCAGCCACTTGCGCAGCTTGGAGCCGTAGCCCTCACTCGAGTCACCGGCGCGCTCGACCGGCGTGCGCCCCGGAGCCGGGGCCGTAGTGGCCTCGCCGCGCGCTGCCTTCTCCCGTACCTCGGTGATCAGTTCGGCGGGGCGGTTGATGCCTGCCTTCACACCGACGTCGATGGTCGGCTTGCCTGCGAAGCGGTCCTTGTCGCGTACGGGGACGTCGTGCGCAAAGATCACGCCGTCAGCCGCCGCGATCACGGCCGGGTCGAGCCGGGTGAAGCCCGCCGAGCCCTGTGTCTCGACGACGAGCTCGATGCCCGCGGCGCGGCCCGCGTTCTCCAGCGACTCGGCTGCCATGTAGGTGTGCGCGATGCCGGTCGGGCAGGAGGTGACGGCGACGATGCGGAAGGGGCGCGCGCCCGCGTCGGCCGCGCCACCGGCGCCGGCGTCGGCTTCGGCCGCCTGCGCCGGAGCGGACGCGCTCGCGCCCGGCGTGGACGTCTCAGCCTGCGTCGTACTGCCCGCCGCAGCGTCGGCGGAGGCCGCCCCCGACGCCGCAGCGGTGTCTTCGGAGGCGCCCCCGGCGCCCACAGTGCCACCCACGCCCGGCACGCTCTTCACACTCCCGGCGCCCGCAATTTCACCCGCGCCTCGCGCAGGCTCAGCACTCCCGGCGCTCGCAACCTCGCCCGCGCCCCGCGCAGGCTCAGCACGCCCAGCGCCGGCAACCTCACCCGCGCCCCGCGCACCCTGCACCCTCCCGGCGCCCGCAGCGCCCCCAGCGTCGCCCGCGGCGCCGCGCGCCCCTTCGGCCCCCGACCGCGCCCCCGGCGCCGATTCCCCCCTGATCAGCGCAGCCGCAGCCCCCGCGTCCCCCACCGCACGCAGTGCGGACGTGAACTCGGCGTTCATGAGTTGCCGGGCCAGCGACGACAGGATGGTGAGGTGGGCGTCGTCGGCGCCTGCCGGTGCCGCGATCAGGAAGATCAGGTCGGCCGGGCCGTCCGGGGCGCCGAAGTCGATTCCGGACGCGCTGCGGCCGAAGGCGAGCGTCGGCTCGGTGACGTGTTCGCTGCGGCAGTGCGGGATGCCGATGCCGCCGTCCAGACCGGTCGGCATCTGTGCCTCGCGGGCGGCCACGTCGGCGAGGAAGCCCTCCAGGTCGGTCACCCGGCCCAGGGCCACCATGCGTTCGGCGAGGGCACGTGCCGCCGCCTCCTTGGTGTCGGCGGACAGGTCGAGATCGACCAGGTCCGCGGTGATCATGTCGCTCATCGCGGGCTCCTTCGCACGCGTATCGCCCGGGGCGTGGGGTGGGCGGAAAGGGGGACGGGGATGGTGTGGGGGGAGGCAGTGGTGATCGGGGCGGCGTTCATGACACCGGCTCCGTCAGTTCGCGGTCGGTGGGGATCGATGCCGTGACCGTCACCGCCTCTGGGTTCAGGTCGGCCGGTGTCGGCATCACGCTGCCGGGGAGCTGGACGGCGGCCGCGCCGTGGGCGACGGCGGAGGCGAGCGCCTCCGGGCCGCTGCCGCCGGCGATCAGGAAGCCGGCGAGGGAGGAGTCGCCGGCGCCGACGTTGCTGCGTACGGCGTCCACGTGCGCGCTGCCGAACCAGGCGCCCGCGTCGGACACGAGCAACTGCCCGTCCGCGCCCAGGCTCGCGAGCACGGCGCGCGCGCCCATCTCGCGCAACTCCTCGGCCGCCTTCACGGCGTCGCCCACCGTCGCCAGGGGGCGCCCGACGGCCTCCGCCAGCTCCTCGGCGTTCGGCTTCACCACGTCGGGCCGCTCGCGCAGCGCCTCGAGCAGCGCGCGCCCCGAGGTGTCCAGCGCAATGCGTGCGCCGACGGCGTGCGCCCGCGCGACCAGATCGGCGTACCACGCCGGCGCGAGTCCCCCCGGCAGGCTCCCGCAGCACGCGACCCAGTCCGCGTCGCGCGACCGTGCGCGCACTGTCTCGAAGAGCAACTCCTGCTCCTCGGCCGACAGTTCCGGCCCCGGCGCGTTGATCTTGGTGAGCACCCCGTCCGCCTCCGCGAGCGCGATGTTCGAGCGGGTGGCTCCGGCGACCGGGACCGGCGCGACCTCGATGCCCTGCGCGTCGAGGAGTTCCGCGACGAGCGCCCCCGGCGCACCACCCAGGGGCAGGACGGCGACCGTGCGCCGCCCGGCGGCCGCGACGGCGCGCGAGACGTTCACCCCCTTGCCGCCCGGGTCCATGCGTTCGCCGGTGGCGCGGATGACCTCGCCGCGCTCGAGGGAGGGGACCTCGTACGTGCGGTCGAGGGACGGGTTGGGGGTGACGGTGAGGATCATGCGCGTACTACTTCCGTGCCGCCGCGCTCGATGGCGGCCGCGTCTTCCGGGCTCAGCCCGCTGTCGGTGATCAGAAGGTCCACGTCGCTCAGGTCGCCGAAGCGGGCGAAGTGCTCCTGGCCGTGCTTGGCGGAGTCGGCCAGGAGGACCACGCGGCGGGCGGCGGCGACCGCGGCCCGCTTGACGGCGGCCTCGGCAAGGTCGGGGGTGGTCAGTCCGTGCTCGGCGGAGAAGCCGTTGGCGGCGACGAACAGGACGTCGGCGCGGATCTCGCCGTAGGCGCGCAGGGCCCAGGCGTCCACGGCGGCGCGGGTGCGGTGCCGTACGCGACCGCCGACCAGATGGAGCTGGATGCCCGGGTGGTCGGCGAGGCGGGCCGCGATCGGCAGGCTGTGTGTGACGACGGTGAGCGAGGCCTCCAGCGGGACGGCGGCGGCGAGGCGGGCGATCGTCGAACCGGCGTCGAGGATCATCGTGCCCTCGGTCGGCAGTTCGGCCAAGGCCGCCTTGGCGATGCGGTCCTTCTCGTCGGCGGCCGTGGACTCGCGTTCGGCGAGGTCGGGCTCGAAGTCGAGGCGTCCGGCCGGTAGGGCACCGCCGTGCACCCGGCGCAGCAGGCCCGCGCGGTCGAGGGCCTTCAGATCCCGGCGGATCGTCTCCGCGGTGACCTGGAACTCCTCGGCCAGCGACAGCACGTCCACCCGTCCGCCCTCACGGGCGAGGCGGAGGATCTCCTGCTGTCGCTCCGGTGCGTACATGTCCGCTTGCCTCCGACCGATGCCCGAACCTGTGGTTTCGTTGGGAGGCTACGCCCGGATTTCCAGAAAGTAAACAGGTTCGGATTTCATTCGGGCATGAACGGACTTCCGATCCGTTCAGCAACGCCTCCGGACACGTTCGGATACGAAAGAAGGGCCCGGCACCGACCAGGTACCGGACCCTTTCCCTGCAGTCCATGCCGCTACGACACCAGCTCAGGCTCCCGCTCGCCCGCCGGAACCTCCGCCCCGGCCCCCTCCACATGCTGCGCCGGCCGCTTCGGCAGCGCGAACATCAGCAGGAAGATCACGCCCAGCACCGCGGCGACCCAGCCCAGCGCGTGCTCGAAGGCGTTCACGAAGGCCGGGCCGACCTGCGCCGGAGTCAGCCGGTCGGCGATCGCGCCGAAGAACACCACCGACACCAGCCCGAGCCCGAGCGCGTTGCCCATCTGCTGCACGGTGTTGATCAGCCCGGACGCGGAACCGGCGTGTTCCCGCGGCACCTCCGAGAGCACCGCGTCCGTCAGCGGGGCGACGATCAGCCCCATGCCGGCGCCCATGACGACCAGCGGAAGCGTCATCTGCCAGGGGGCGATGCCGAGGCCGTACCGCTCGGACTCCCCGAGGTAGAGCAGGACACCGAGGGCCATCACCAGCGCGCCGGCCTGCAGCACCTTGCGGCCGAAGCGCGGGACCAGCTTCTGCACCGACATACCGGCCGCCACGGAGACGGCGATCGAGAAGGGAACGCCGGTCAACCCGGCCCTGAGCGGGCTCCATCCCAGGCCGACCTGCATGTACAACGTCCACACCAGGAAGAAGACGCCGAGCGCGATCCCGAACACCGTCTGCACCGCGATGCCCGCCGCGAAGCTCTTCACCCGGAACAGCGACAGTTCGACCAGCGGGGAGCCGTCCCGCGCGCTCTTGCGCCGCTCGTACGCCACCAGCGCCGCGAACACGACGAGCGCGCCGGCCATCGACACGTATCCCCATAGCGGCCAGCCCAGCTCGCGGCCACGGGTGAGCGGGTAGAGCAGCATCAGCAGGCCCAGCGTCACCAGCGCGACACCGACGAGGTCCAGCTTGAGCGCCCGCGGGGCCCGCGACTCCGTGATGAAGCGGCGGCCGAGCAGGAAGGCCACGACGCCGACCGGCAGGTTGATGAGGAAGATGGGCCGCCATTCGAGGCCGAACAGGTTCCACTGGGTCAGCAGCGCGCCGAGGAGCGGGCCGGACACCGCGCCCAGCCCCACGATCGCGCCGAACAGCCCGAAGACCTTGCCGCGCTCGTGCGCCGGGAAGGTGGCGTGCACGATCGACAGGACCTGCGGCACCATCATCGCCGCCATCCCGCCCTGCAGGATGCGGGAGGCGACCAGCATCTCCGGGTTCGCGGCGAAGCCGCACAGGGCGGAGGCGAGGGTGAAACCGCCGATGCCGACGAGGAACAGCCGCCTGCGGCCGTGGATGTCGCCGAGCCGTCCCCCGGTGATCAGTCCCGCGGCGAAGGCGAGGGCGTAACCGGCGGTGATCCACTGGATCTGGCTGAAGGAGGCGCCGGCGTCGCGCTGGATCGACGGGATCGCGATGTTGACGATCGTGACGTCGACGAGGTCCATGAAGGCCGCGGTCATCACGATCGCGAGGGCGAACCAGCGACGGCGATCACCCGTGCCGGCCCTGTTGGCGAGAGACGTTTCGGTGGAGGTCATGTCCCCAGGCTAGGAAGCTGTTAGGTCAGATCATGTCCTAGTGGTCCGGCATTCTGGAATGCATGACGACCGACACCCCGGCCCGGCTCCTTCAGCTCCTCTCGCTGCTCCAGACGCCCCGCGAGTGGCCGGGCGGCGAGCTGGCCGACCGGCTCGGGGTGTCCCGACGTACGGTCCGGCGGGACATCGACCGGCTGCGGGAGCTGGGCTATCCCGTGCAGGCGACCAAGGGGTCCGACGGCGGATACCGGCTGGTGGCCGGCAAGGCGATGCCGCCGCTCGTGCTCGACGACGACGAGGCAGTGGCGATCGCCGTCGGGCTGCGGGCCGGGGCCGGGCACGCCCTGGAGGGGGTGGACGAGGCGTCCGTACGGGCGCTGGCGAAACTGGAGCAGGTGCTTCCGTCGCGACTGCGTCACCGCGTCTCCACGCTTCAGACCGCGACCACGCCGCTGACCAGCGGCGACGGGGCGAGCATCGCGCCCGAGACACTCACCGTGATGGCGTCGACGGTGGCCGGACGGGAGCGGCTGCGCTTCGCGTACCGCGCCGGGGACGGGACCGGGACGCGGCGGCTGACCGAGCCGTACCGGCTGGTGTCGACCGGGCAGCGGTGGTACCTCGTGGCGTACGACCTCGATCGCGACGACTGGCGGACGTTCCGCGTGGACCGGGTGAGCGAGCCCTTCGCCACCGGGGCCCGGTTCGCCCCGCGGGAACTGCCGACGGGGAGTGCGGCGGAGTATCTGCGGCGGTCGATCGGGCGGCAGCAGGAGACGTACGAGTTCACGGTCGCCTTCGCCGCGCCGGCGAACGTCGTCGCCGCCCGGCTGCCCGGATGGCTCGGCACTCCGGAGCCGGACGGGGAGTCGGGGCCGACCTGCGTCGTGCGGGGGTCGACGAGGGATCCCGTGGAGCGGCTGGCGATTCGGCTGGCGATGACCGGGTGTGATTTCGTCGTCCGTCGGCCGGAGGAACTCGTGGTGTGCGTAAGGGAGTTGGGCCGGCGGTTGAGTCGGGCGGGGGGTGTGTGAGGGGGCGTACGTACGGCGGTACTGTGCGCGCGCTCCTACCCCTCCCCCGCCCCGACCCCCCAGGAGAACCCGCGCAACGCCTCCAAGTTCCGCAGTGCCAGCGCCGCCGGGCCCGCCGCGCCCGACGCCCTCGCCTTGCCGGAGGCCCAGGACTCGACCGCCACGCGTACCGCCGCGCTCGCGACCGCCGCGGTGAAGCGGAGTTCGGGGGTGACCGAGGCCTCGGTGCCAACGTTGTCGCCGCCTTGCGCCGGAGCTCCCGGACCTGGAGCGCCCGGTGCCGAAGTCCCCGCCGGGGCCCCCTGCGCCCGAGTCCCGGATCCCGAAGTCGTCCGGGCCGTCAGGACCTCCGCCAACGTCCGCTCCGACTCCTGGCACACCTCCGCCCAGACCTTGCGGACCCCAGGGCTGGAGTGGGCCAGGCAGATGAGGGTGCGGACCCATTCCCAGGAGGCGGCGGAGACGCCGACGCCGGGGGTGAGCGTATGGCGGACGGCGTGTTCCAGGGCCTCCGGGACACCGAGGTCCGCCGGGGCCTCGCGGACCGCTTCCGCCCAGCGCCGGGCGCCCGCCGCATAGAGGGGGGCGATGGCCTCCTCCTTGGTGGCGAAATAGCGGTAGAAGGTGCGGGGAGCGATGCCGGCGGCCTGGGCGATGTCCTCGGCGCGGGTGGCCCGCAGTCCCTGGCTCACGAAGAGACGGGCCGCCGCCCGGGCGATCTCCATCCGCGTCTCGGCCTTGCGCCGCTCCGTCAGAGAGAGCGGCGGGGCGGAGGAAACTGCCTGGTCGGGGGTCTTGCCGGTGGGGCTGGGGGTGCTCACGTCGGCAGGCTATGCCCATGTGGCAGAATCTGCCATTCGGTGGGCCACCCCGGGGTTCAGGTACGGGGTGGCCCACCGATCAGGCGTGCCTGGGCAGCGGACGAGGCAGATGCCCGGCAGAAAAGAAGCCGGACTCCGACGCCCGGGGGGACAGGCGCCGAAGTCCGGCTCTGGGAAGGTCCCGGCGCCGGGGGGGTTGTGCGTCGGGACGTGGCTCAGAGATCTGACGGGGTCGCGGGAGTGCGGTACCGGACCTCGAACTCCTGGGCCCTGAAGGGTTGTTCCCGGGCCCCGGAGGGTTGAAGCGGCGGTACAGAGCCATGTTTGCGCTGTCTTGCGCCACCCGGCGTGCGCGGGAGGGGCAGGTGTACGCCGTTCGGCGCAAAACAGCCGTACATGCTCTCCCCCGCCGCTCGGTTCCGCTTACGCCGCCGCGTCGAACCCGGTGTCGCGTGCCAGCTTCTTCAGTTCGAGCAGCGCGTGCTTCTCGATCTGACGGATGCGCTCGCGGGTCAGGCCGTGCTCCTTGCCGACCTCGGTGAGCGTGCGCTCCCGGCCGTCGTCGATGCCGTACCGCATCTTGATGATGCTGGCCGTGCGCTCGTCGAGGCGGCCGATGAGGTCGTCGAGCTCCTCGCTGCGCAGCAGCGTCAGCACCGACTGCTCCGGGGAGACCGCCGACGTGTCCTCGAGGAGGTCACCGAACTGGGTCTCACCCTGGTCGTCCACCGACATGTTCAGCGAGACCGGGTCACGGGCCCAGTCGAGCACGTCGGTGACGCGCTCCGGCGTGGAGCCGAGATCGGCGGCGATCTCCGCGGGCTCCGGCTCGCGGCCGTGCTCCCGGTTGAACTCGCGCTGCACGCGCCGGATCCGGCCGAGCTCCTCGACCAGGTGGACGGGCAGGCGGATCGTGCGGGACTGGTCCGCGATGGAGCGGGTGATCGCCTGGCGGATCCACCAGGTGGCGTACGTCGAGAACTTGAAGCCCTTGCGGTAGTCGAACTTCTCGACGGCGCGCACCAGGCCGGCATTGCCCTCCTGGATCAGGTCGAGCAGGGGGAGGCCGCTGCGCGGGTAGCGCCGGGCCACCGCCACGACCAGGCGGAGGTTGGACCGGATGAAGACGTCCTTGGCGCGCTCGCCGGCGGCGACCAGGGCCTCCAGCTCTTCGCGAGTGGCGTCCGAGGCGGACTCCTCCTCGCCGTCGAGGACCTGCCGAGCGAACACACCCGCCTCGATGGTCTGGGACAGCTCGACTTCCTTGGCGGCGTCGAGCAGCGGTGTACGCGCGATCTCGTCGAGGTACATGCCGACCAGGTCGCGGTCGGCGATCTCGCCGCCGTGGGCGCGAACACTGCGGGCCGAGTCGGCCGTCTCGCCGGTGGCGGACTGACGACGGGCGACGGCACGGGTTGCCATGCGTGCTCCCTTGCGATGGTGGGCTAGCGGGTGGTCCTGTGGACGCTCAGCACTCCCGGGAACTCTCCCGGGACTCTCCACGAGTGCCCTGCATCCGAAGGAAACAACGACTGGAAACCGGACAGAATTCCCAACCCGCCCTCCGATTTTTCTGATCATGCAGTACCCTGTCCGCCACACGAGGAGGCGAGGTGCCGCCGGAACGCACAGAGGTCCAGGTCAGGCCCGGAGTCGAGAGCGACCTCGAGGCCCTCACCGAGATCTACAACCACTACGTGCGTGAGGCTCCGATCACATTCGACACCACCGTCTTCACGCCGGAAGAGCGTCGTCCTTGGCTGCTCTCCCATCCTGAAGACGGCCCGTACCGGCTGAAGGTTGCCGTGGACACGGACTCTCAGGAGATTCTGGGCTACGCCACATCCAGTCCTTACCGTGCGAAGCCCGCCTACCTGACCTCGGTGGAGACGACCGTGTACGTCGCGCCGCACGCCGGCCGCCGCGGCATCGGGACGCTCCTGTACGGGGCGCTCTTCGAGGCACTGTCCGGCGAGGACCTGCACCGCGCCTACGCGGGCATCGCGCAGCCCAACGCCGCGTCGACGCGGCTGCACGAACGCTTCGGGTTCCGGTACGTCGGCACGTACCGCGAGGTGGGCCGCAAGTTCGGCCGGTACTGGGACGTGGCCTGGTACGAGAAGGAGCTCTAGACCCAGGCCCGGTGGATCAGCCGAACTGCACCGACCGCTTCGCCATCCCCATCCAGAACCCGTCGATCACGGACTTCTGCCCGTCCAGCTCGCCGCCGGCGTCCGCCGCGCCCATGGTCACGAAGAGCGGGGCGAAGTGCTCGGTGCGCGGGTGGGCGTAGCGGCCTGCGGGGGCCTTGTCGAGGAAGTCCAGCAGGCCGTCCCAGTCGCGGGCCTCGAGCGCCCGCCGGCCCCAGTCGTCGAACTCCGAGGACCAGCTGGGCACCCCGCCGCCGGCGTACCGCAGCGCCGCCAGGTTGTGGGTGAAGAAGCCGGAGCCGACGATCAGGACGCCCTCGTCGCGCAGCGGCGCCAGCTTCCGGCCGATCTCCATCAGCTTCACGGGGTCGAGGGTCGGCATGGAGATCTGCAGGACCGGGATGTCGGCCGCGGGGAACATCTCCGCCAGGGGGACGTAGGCACCGTGGTCGAGCCCGCGGTCGGGGATGTCCTGGACGGGCGTGCCGGGGGCGCGCAGCAACTTGCGCACGGACTCGGCGAGTTCGGGGGCGCCGGGGGCTTCGTACGTCACCTGGTAGTAGTGCTCGGGGAAGCCCCAGAAGTCGTAGACGAGCGGGATGGTCCGTACGGCGCCGAGGGCGAGCGGGGCCTCCTCCCAGTGGGCGGAGACCATGAGGATCGCCTTGGGGCGGGGCAGGCCTGCCGACCAGGCGGCGAGCTGGCCGGGCCAGATCGGGTCGTCCGCCAGCGGCGGGGCGCCATGACTCAAGTAGAGGGCGGGCATGCGCTCCTGGGTGGCGGCGGACATGACAGCGGCTCCCTCCGACGGACCTGGACGATCCGATCACTTGAACAACTGCTTTAAGTCTCAAGCTTCGCCAAAAGACTACGCCGCACTTGTTCAATTTTCAAGGAGATGGCTCGTACAGTGGGAGGCATGAACACGGCACCCGACCCCGCCGAACGGCACCGCTGGCTCAGCGACGAGGAGCAGCGCGTCTGGCGCGCGTACCTGCACGCCACCACCCTGCTCGAGGACCATCTCGACCGCCAGCTGCAGCGCGACGCGGGCATGCCGCACATCTACTACGGCCTCCTCGTCCAGCTCGCCGAGGCCCCGCGCTGCCGGCTGCGGATGACCGAGCTGGCCATGGACGCGAAGATCACCCGCTCGCGCCTCTCGCACGCCATCGCGCGCCTGGAGACGAACGGCTGGGTGCGCCGGGAGGACTGTCCCTCCGACAAGCGGGGCCAGTTCGCGGTGCTCACCGACCAGGGCGCCGAGGTGCTGCGGCGCACGGCGCCGGGCCATGTGACCGCCGTACGCCAGGCGCTGTTCGAGCGGCTGTCCCCGGAACAGCAGAAGACCCTCGGCGAGATCATGGAGATCGTCACCGAGGGTCTTCAGCCCAACGAAGCGGGTGCGGACCTGCCCTGGCTCCGCTGAGCCGCTCACCCAACGGGCCAGGACAGGTCCCGGGAGTCATGCGTACGGAGCGTCCCCTCCGCGCACGCACGACAGGTTCCGGACGGATACCTCAGTACTGTCGCCTCAGTGGGCGATCACGGGGACCGCGATCTCGTCCTCGACGTCGTCGCCGCCCCCGACGGAGGCCACCGTGGAGCCGCCCGGCCGCCCGGCGTTGACGAGGGTCGCGACGAGGACCGCGGAGAGCACCAGGATGCCGACGGCGATCCAGATGGCGACGCTGTAGCCGTGCACGACGCCCTGGAGCTGGACCAGCTGCTGCTGCGGCTTGCCGGTCGCGCCGGCGATGTGGTCCTTGACGTACGACGTCGTCGCGGAGGCGGCGACCGTGTTCAGCAGGGCCGTACCGATCGCGCCGCCCACCTGCTGCGAGGTGTTGACCATCGCGGAGGCGACACCGGCGTCCCGGGGCTCGACGCCCTGGGTGGCCAGGGACATGGCCGGCATGAACGCCGTACCCATGCCGAGGCCCAGCAGCACCAGCGCGGGCGCCACCAACACGCCGTACGACGAGTCGATCTCCAGCTGGGCCAGCAGGAACATGCCCGCCGCGGCGACCAGGAAGCCGGGGCCCATCAGCAGCCGGGGCGCGACCCGGGTCATCAGGCGCGTGCCGATCTGGGTCGACCCCGTGATCATGCCCGCGACCATCGGCAGGAAGGCGAAGCCGGTCTGGATCGGCGAGAAGCCCTTGACGACCTGGAGGTAGTAGGTGAGGAACAGGAAGGT
>NZ_JBIAQV010000021.1:0-39210 GCF_042889305.1 Streptomyces sp. NPDC002619
GCAAAAGGCCAGGTCCGTCAGCCCACCCGCAAGACCACGGCGAAGGTCATCACCTTGCACCCGGCAGTACTTCACTGACTCAAGCAACGGCATTGGCCGGGAACGTCGAAATGGAACAAGATCGAGCACCGACTCTTCTCCCAGATCAGCATCAACTGGCGTGGCAGGCCCCTGACCAGCCACGAAGTCGTGGTCAGTACTATCGGCGCGACTCGCACCCGGACCGGACTGACCGTCTACGCCGAACTCGATCCCGGCTCCTACCCCACTGGTATCACCGTCCCCGATGACGTCATGGAACGTCTCCCCCTCACCCCGCACGACTGGCACGGCACCTGGAACTACACCCTGCGGCCCGAACCCCTCGCCCCGCCGCCCCCGGCCCGGCCCGCCGAGTTCGGACGCTTCCCCGCCGGTGACAAACTCCCCACCTGGCTGCGACACCCCAGCCTCACCGGGCTGGAACCCCCGGCCTTCGACGACCTCGTCACCCGCTACCGCGACTACTGCACCCAGCACCCGCCCGTCCTGCTCCCGGGGAAACGTCCCGACGGCGGCCCCGGCGCCGGCACCCGACGGCTATCCGTAGCCGACCACGTCCTCGTCTTCCTCCTCAAGAAGCGCTGGTCCATGACGCAGGCACCGCTCGCCGAGGCGACCGGCCTGTCCAAAGGCAGAGTCGGCGCCACCCTCCGCGACGCCATCCCCGTCTTCGCCGCACTCGGCCACACCGTCCCCACGGGCGGCCTCACCGTGACCTCCGCAGACCAACTCGCCGCGATCGCCGGCCACACCCCACACGATCAGTAAACCGAGGAGTTATTTTTCGACAGCCCCCAGGGCCCCGGCGTTCGGTCCGGATGTCCCGGTTCATGGTGATCATGTGAGGCCGTAGAGGGTGAGGACAGCGAAGCTGCCGGACCAGTGCCACGTAGACGTGTTCTGTTTCTTCCGCAAGCCCGAGCACGCCAAATTCCATACCTCCTGCCAATTTCTGTGGCAGCTTCCGGCCACAGGGCAGAGATTCGCCAGCCTCGTAATCTTGTGTTTCGTTGGTCGCGGTTGACATCTTTCACGTTCAAGCTGGCGCTGTCCTCAGCACGTTCGAGCGGGCAGCGCCTTCCGGTGTGGATCCGTGCTCGCGGATCCGCTCCTTGAGAAAGGTGTCCCATGACGTATGCCCATACGCGCGGTAGACGGCTTGGTGCCGTCGGTGTCGCGCTTGTGGCCATCACTGCGGCCGTAGCGATACCCGCGGCCGCGATGCCCTTGAGATCCCCCGGATCCGGCTCTGCGGCCACTGATTCCGGCCAGTCGCCGGCCGTCAAGACGCCGCTTGGCAGCAGCTCATCAGTGTCACATCTGCCGAAGCAGCGGCAGGGGGTGGTTCCGGGCCAGGTTCTGCTGACCTTGGACGCGAACACCTCGGTGACCGGAGGTGCGCTGGCAGGTAACCGGATGGCGGCCCGCGTTCCCCAGACCAGCAACGTCGCGCTGAACAAGGCGCTGCACGCGGCGGGCGCCACATCGCTGCTGCCGGCCCTGCCCTCGCTGCCGCAGGCGTCCGCCTCCTCGTCCGCCACGCCGCGCCTGCGATCCGGCGTCTCCGGCGTGCCCCGGGCGTACGTGGTCCACATGAAGGACCGGGATTCGGCGGCGGTCGCCCGCACCCTCGAGGGAACGTCCGGAGTCGCCTTCGCTGAACCGAATCGCTATGTGAACACGATGAACACAGGGGCGCAGCCGCTGTCTTTGAGGGCGGTGCGAGCCGCTGCCGCTGCCGCTACGGCGGCAGCCAAGACCCCTTCAGCGTCGACGGGTGCGATACCGACCAATTACGATCTGGCCTATTCCGCCCAGTCGCTGCTCAACGCCGGCGGGGTCAACGCGGTGGGCGCCTTCTCCACCCTGAAGCGCAAGTTCGGGCAGATGCCTGGAGCCGGCGAGATCATCACCAATGTGTCGCTCGGCGACCTGATCGACGAGTCGATGGCGAACGACAGCGACCATTACGCGCAGGGCGCCGGGGCCACCACGGTGCTGCGGAATGGACAGCGCTACCTCGATCTGCCGTCGATGCCGCTGATTCCCACTTACGTTGCCGACGAGAACGGCAGCTTGAGCGGTACCGCGACCGTGGAGAACGAGGACGCCAGTCTGGGCGAGGTCATGCTGGACTTCGGGGTGATGGCCCCGCTGCCGCACGACCGTCAGCGTCCCGGCCGGACCGGCAGCGGTTACACGGACTTGCTGGGTATAGCCCCAGGAGCCAAGTACCGGCTCGTGGTTCCCCAGCGGCCGACGACCGACCAGATAGCGGGCGCTTTGCTGGCAGCGGCCAACCAGTCGCCCCGGCCGAACGTCATCACCGCCAGCCTCGGCGTCGGCACCGATGCGGTGGGTTTCCCGGGGCGCTACTTCGAGGATGACCCGGTCATCCACAACGTCGTCGAGTACATCGTCCACCAGTACGGCATCGTGGTGTCGATCTCCTCCAACGACGGCACCCGCATGTACACCAGAGCGGCGGTCGGCCCGGACGGCGGAAGCACACCCACGGACACCGCCCGCGACGCCGCCGAGGCCACGTCCATCGACGACGACGCGATGTCCACGACGCCCACGAAGGTCCTCGACTCGGGCGCCATCGCTGCCGGCGGCACCACGTTGGACGACACGCTCGCCGCCCCGGCCGGCCGGTCCGCCAACGGCACCGTCGCCGAGACCCGCATCAGCGGATTTGGGGTATTCTCGTCTGGTTTCGGCAGTCGCGTCGACCTGTCCGCTCCCAGCGACAACATCATCTCCTTCGAACACCCCGTTGCGACGCTCGGCACCCCGGCCGGGGGCCCCTCGGACGTCAACGTCGTCCTCAGCGGAGGCACGTCGGCGTCCGCGCCGGAGATCGCGGCGGCGGCCGCGGTGGTGCTGCAGGCCTCCCGCCTGGCCGGACACCACCTGACACCCGCGCAGGTCCGTACCCTGTTGGAGAGCACCGCACGCCCGGTCTCCAGCCCGGCGCAGATCGACCGGCCCCTGCATGTGGGACCGCAGATCGACGTCACCGCCGCTACCGAGAAGGCCCTGGGAAGCAAGAGCGGCAGCTCTGCCGGCCCTGCCATCGTCCGGCTTGCGGTCGCACACCGGGTCACGTTCGGCGCACTCGGCGGCCGCTTCACGGAGGGGACCTACCAGAACCGCATCGATCTCGGCGACATGGCCTCCGGTGGCAACGGTGAGGGCCTGGTCGGCCCGGTCACTTTCGCCGGCGATGTCACAGGAGTGCCGAGCGGAGCGGGGGCGCAGTACACGCTCACCGTCGGCTCCACGGTGTGGCGGTCCAACCATCCGGCGATTCGGGTGACGCCGAAGCAACTGCTCGCCGCGGCACACCTGCTCGTGGTCTCCACCCGGGATCGCACCATCCAGCTCGACTACCGCGTCCTGCTCCACGGACGGGTGCGGGCCGGCGTGCACCGCACCTTGGCCATCGGACCCAGCGACGGCCGCTACCTCGAGGCCACCGCACCCCGAGCCCCGGCCGTCGTCTCGGCAGGCCAGGCGGTCACGGTGCACTACGACCTGACCGGCGTCACCAACCTCAGCAACCCCCAGCTCGTGCTCTCGACCGTGGGCCACTGGAACCCGCTCCTCGCACCCACCTTCACCGCCGCGTGGCACCAGGATCTGAAGGCCACTACCGGGACCGTCACCATTCCCGCGAGCGCGTTCGACGGGGGTGGCGGGATCTACGGCATCGGCATCTCCCAGATCACGAACAACCCGAGCCTTCCCTCCCTCAACACCTACGGAGAGTTCGCCCCGATCCGGATCAAGGGCAGCTCCGCGGCCGACCGCCCGGCCGCACCGCTGATCACCGGCGCGAGCGGGCCGGCGGGACACAGCTCCGAGGTCAACCGTGCCAAGCCTGCCTTCAGCCTGGGCTACGACGTGCGCGACGTGCCCGGAGCGGCGTCGGCACAGGTGGAGTTCTCCGCACCCGCTCCGGCGCTCAGCGGATTCAACACCTTCACCAACGCCAACGGGACGAAGCTGGACGATGACGGCGTGGACACCCCCTCCGCCGCCCATCACAAGCTGCCCGCCACCTCTGGCACAGTACGCCTCGACGCGCTGAAACTCGGCCTGAGAACCTCCGAGTTCTACAACGTACGAGTGCTCGCCCTCGACAGCCGGGGCCGCGTCCTCGGCCAGGCCTCGCCGACGTCCATGCTGCAGGTCGATGACGGACTCGCACCCGACGACAGCACCGTGACCAGCTTCGCCATTGCCGGCACGGACTCCCTGGCCGCCCTGCGCATGCCATCGGGAGGGTCGGTGGTACGGCACTACGACCCCACCACCGGCACCTACGGCACTCTCCTGACCAGCGACGCCCCCAACTCGGTCTACGGCGTGCTCGGCGTGATACCCGCCACGCACCACGCCCTGCTCGTCCACCAGGAGGATGCCTGGGACGGCGGCGGTGTGTCGCTGGAGACCTGGAACACCGCCACGGACACCCTGGTCAGCGATGTGACGGTGCCCACCGGCTACACGTTTGTGACCGGAAAGGTCGACCCCGCCCGGAACCGGGCCGCCGTGCTACTCAGGGGCTCGACACAGGGCGCTGGCGCACTGCTGCCCATCGATCTGTCCACCGGGACCGGCGCATCACTGATCCCGCTGCCGGACGCGGCCGGACTGTTCCCGTGGCAATTGATCGACATCGATTCCACCACCGGTGATGTCAGCCTGATGTCGACTCGCACCGCCGGCGGCTGCACCGGGAATGCAGACGTGCCCCGGGTGGATCTGGGCACCGGGACCGTGACGAGTGCGGGGTCCGCCTCCCGGTGCACCCAAGATCTCGCCTCCGACAGCGCCGGCACCCTGTATGGACTGACCGCACGCTCGGCGAATCGCGCGATCGCGCCCACCAGCACCCTCACCACGATCGTCGGTGACGACCAGACCAGCAGGCAGATCCCCATCCGGACCGGTACGGCCAACTCACTGGCGATCGACAGCACGAACCATCTCGCGGTGGCCGGTTTCGACCTGCCGGAGGGGATCCCCAGCGGCCATCAGCAGGGATGGATCGCGGACAACAACGCTACCGCCCAGATGCAGGTCACCGATCTCACGACCGGTCAGCCGGTACGGACTTTGTCCGGCTTCAGTCAGGCGGCAGCAGCGTCGAGCGATCTGCTGCAGTACATGCCGCGCCTCGTGCAGCTGGACCCGGCAACACGTACGGGATGGACCTTCGGGCCGTATGACGCCCAGATCCAGCAATTCTCCTACTGACGAAGGCAATGACATGACCGACGGCCCGCGGGCCATCGGCTGACAGCGGGGCGGGGAGCGGTCAACCGCTCCCCGCCCCATCCGTGCCCCATCATGACGATCGGCGCCGGCAGGTGGGCATTCGCGATGCCCTGACGCGGGCGGTGCCCATTGCAGAGCTGCTCGAAATCGCGCAGGGCAGCATGAGGTCGTCCCCGAGCGTCGTCGTCACGACGGTCAGTCTCTTCGATTCAGGTTCGTGCGCCGCACACTGCTCTTGAAACACCCGAGTTCGTCCATGCCCCCGCCAAGTCACCTACCTCGCAGCCTGGTTCGGAGCCGACGGAGCCCCTACTCCACAGTATGAGTCCCCTCGTTTCCCATGAAAGAGGTCGCGACTCGGCTTCACGGGACAGCTCGTCGGGGTTGACCTCCACCTGACGAAGCCGCTGCGGGCCGCCGCCCTCCGTGGCACCCGCTGCCCCGGAGGCGTGAACTGCGATGTGCCGGTTTGGTATCAGTGGGGTGGGTGTCAGTGCCGCCGTGCACCTCGCGCAGCGCCCGCTGCGACAGCTTCGGTGACGGCGGCGTCCCCCGAATGCAGACGAACACGGCCCTTGTGGATCATGAAGGTGTCTACGCCTCAGGATCTGCAAGGTTGCCGTGTTCGTTCCACCATCATCCCCCATCACTGTTCCGTCCCGTGTCCCGACCCCGCCCCGAAGCTCGGATGAAGTGCGGGACTTGTTCGCCGAGTTGGCGCGGGTTCCTGAGCCCCGCGCACGGCAGGGCAGGCGGTTCACTCTGCCGTCCTTGCTGGCCTTGTCGATCTGCGCGATGACACCGGCCGGGAACGACTCGCTCACGGACGTGGCGGAGGGGTGCCAGCACGCCACTGCCCCGGAACTGGCCGCCTTCGGCTTGCCCTACGACCTGCTGCTCGATGGTTTCCGCGTCCCGAGCGAGAAGACGCTCCGCCGCGTGCTGGGCCTGCTCGATCCGGCCCAGGTCAGCGCGGCCGGCTTCGCCTACCTGCGCCCGTCGTTGGAAAACGCCGCACGACAAGCACCCACCAGGCGCACGCCCGATGGACTGATCGAGCGGGAACAACGCCGTGCTCACCGCCAAGCCGAGCAGGCCGCCCAAGCGCCCGCAGCCCGGCGACGGGCGGTGGCGGTGGACGGCAAGTGCCTGCGTGGCGCCCGGCAACCGGACGGCAGCCGCGTCTTCGTGTTGTCCGCCGTCCGGCACGGCGACGGCATCACCCTGGCCTCCCGTGAGATCGGCGCGAAGACCAACGAAATCCCCGAGTTCCAGCCCATGCTGGACCAGATCGACGATGCCGACCTCAAGGACGACGTGATCACCGTGGACGCCCTGCACGCCCAGCGCGCCCATGCCACCTACCTCGTCGAACAGCGCAGCGCCCACTACCTGTTCACCATCAAGGCCAACCGGAAGAAGCTCGCCCAGCAGCTGCAGAATCTGCCCTGGAAGGCCATCCCCGTCATCCACCGTGACAACAGCGCCGGCCACGGCCGCCGTGAACAGCGCCACGTCCAGGTCGTCACCGTCAACAACCTGCTCTTCCCGCATGCCCGCCAGGTCCTGCGCATCCAGCGCAAACGCCGCACGGCCGGCATGAAACGGTGGCGCACCGAGACCGTGTACGCGATCACCGACCTGCCCGTCGAGCAGGCCACCGCGGCCGAGATCGCCTCCCAGGCACGCGGGCACTGGACCGTGGAGAACACCGTCCACTGGGTCCGTGATGTTGTCTTCGGAGAAGATCTCTCCCAGATCCGCACCCGCAACACCCCCGCTGTCCTTGCCGCCTTGCGGGACCTGATCCGCGGCGCGCTCACCCTTGCCGGCTACGTCAACATCGCCTCCGCCAGGCGTGCTCACGCCGACCGGCACCGTGTCCTCAACCTCTACGGACTCACATGATCACCACGAACCCGGACACCCGGACCGAACGCCGGGGCCCTGGTCTGACGACCGTCCCCCGCGACTTCACGGTGGCCGGGGGCCGTTTCGCTCCCGGCCATCTGGGCGAGCTGCCTAGGTCCTGGCGTTCGATCTGGTCGACGCGGTCCTGGAAGAGGCGAGGAGTGTGCAGCGCTGGCCGCGGGCCCCGCCTTCATGGGTCGGGGTCTACTTCATGCTCGCGATGTGCCTGTTCCCGGCGGTCGGCTGCCTGCTGGTCTGACAGAAGCTAACGGCGAGACTCGTGGGCGGGACGGGGCTGAAGCCTGCCAAAGCCCGCCGAGGCGCACAGGATAAACCGCTCGATCGGCTGGCGGTCCGCGCGAATGTCCATCCGAGGGACCGTCAGCTGGCTACACTCACAATCACGCATCTGACCAGCGAAATAGCGAAGCGCTACTGGAGTACTAGAGCCAACCGCGGGCGTGGGCGCTGCGGCCCAACTGGAACCGAGTGTTGACCCCCAGTTCTTCCATCAATGCGCGAATGCGGCGTTGCGTGGTTCGAGCGGACCAGCCGAGCGAACGTGCAATCCCTTCGTCGGTGAGTCCGGAGTTGAGAAGTGCGAGCAATGCCCTAGCTTCGTCATGATGCGATTCCTCAGACTCATTGGAGCAGACCGGCGTTCCGCGCTCCCACTCATCCTCAAAGAGTGTAATTAGTGCATCAAGCAAGGATGAGGGATGAACGATATATGCGGCATCAATAACATGTTTGCTGGAACTGATAGATATGACCGCCAAACGTTCGTCGGCGAGGAACATTTTCACGGGCAAGTACGGCCTCACTCGGGCCAATTCGCCTTGGCGCACCGATTGGAGCACGTCGGACTGCAGTCGCCCCGGCCAGGAAATGGCCTCTCTTGTGTAGATGACTCGATAGCGGATTCCTTCGCGAAGGCGCCGACGCTCGCTTTCCAGGTTGTGACCGGGAGGAATGGCGTACGGTGGTTTGTCGAATACTCGAACCTGATGCCGAGAGTTGTTCTGGATCTGCATGACTCGTTGAGTTACGCTGTCTTGACCCAAAAGAACTTCGAGGGACTGGTCGGGGAGAATGTAGCGGGAGGCAGCCCTGTGGGCCTCCATAAGATTTTGTGCGGCTTCTCGTGCTTTCCAGAGATCCGATTCGATGGCCGCGATCCGGCTGCCGACTGCAGCATCGGGGGGAGCGGCGAGAAATTTTATCGGGCGCCCAGGGAGCCTGCTGACCATCCCCTCTCCGGAGAGGTTCGCAAGGGCTCTCCTGGTCTGGCATTGTGACAGTCCGGTCGCCTCAGCCAGTTGATCAATGTCAGCTTTGGGGTGGTTGACCACCGCCACGTACACGGTGCTGTCGGCGGGCGAGAGCCCAAGAGCTTCAAACAAGCTGTCTACCAACCCTGGTCGTCGAGGTTCAAGTGCCTGCGGGCGTGGATCGCCGCCACTCAGTCTGGCAGCCCTTCGCCAACTGGCAATTATCCGTCTCTTGGCGAGGTTGCGTCACAGATCCTTTGGTAAGCCCACTAGCCTGACGGAGACTGATCTTGTTCTCCCCGAGACGGGCTGGGGGTCTGCGCTGCTTCACCGGACTCGTCCGTCGGTTGGCAAGCAGTGGACTGACTCGGGGGAGACCCATGATGATCGCGGGCTCAAGAACCGGCCGAGCGAGGATGTGCGGCCCGTATCGCAGCGGCATCCAGCAGCGCGCTCTTTCCCACCCCCCGGGGCGCCGCGCAGCAGAAGGCCAGGGCCGCTCCGATCAGGTGTGACGAACAGCGGATCCATCAGTTCCAACTCGGCCGAGCGCCCAGCCAGGTCCACTCCGGGCCGTGCCGTTACAACCCGCTCAGCATGATGGTGTTCGCCGGAAAAGCTCTGCTGGAATTGCAAGGACGACTTCCCTTTAATGCTCGTTCGATTTGCGACAACCAAGGCCCGGCTCGTAACCGGCCCCGCCGCGGCCCCGCCGCCTGGTGACGACGTCGGCGATGCCGGCGCTCACCTTCCCCACGGTTCTCGTGGACGGTCGACCCGTGGCCCGTACGGACGTCGACCGTCTCGTCTTTGAGACGTCCACGTCCCCGGCCCCTGCCACAGCGGAGCAGGAGCGAGTTTTGCTTCTCCCCGCGGTGCTGGCGGACAAGCGTAGCCATGCAACATGCCAGGCCTCCACGGCAAGGAAAGTCAGGAGGCGTTGTCACTGAATGAATCAGCCTGCGGCACGTTCACTGCCCACGAACAGCACAGGCATGAAGACATAAAGCGGTATGTTCGCAGGTGTATTGCAGGCGTGTAGTCCCAATATGGCCGAACGCCCGCCTTACGTCGAGGAAGATCATCACCGATGCGGCGGACGGCGTCCATGTTGCCGACCACAGCAATCGACCCAGATGACAGTGGCCGGGAACAGCGGTCGCCGCGACGATCCTGCAGCCTCCACGGCGGTGTACCCAGCGGAGCGCCCACGACGGGCTCAGCCACAGCGCGGCAGCAGCCGGCACCCCCTCAGCCCATCTCTCGGCGGTGGTCCGCTCACACTGTCGCATCCGTGACGGCGGCGGTACGGCGCTCGTCCCCCGCCGGCCTTTCGGCTCGGCGACGTCGCCCGGCCCGGACGCCACCCCTCCGCAGCCAGCCTGGCTTGACAGCACTATGGCCATGGCCGCAGACGGCTGCGCTCGTGCCACGTAGACCGCCCGGCGATGCCGCCGTGCTGACCGTCCGGGCTGTGCGGGCATTCTCGTCTTGCCTGCTGCACGTGGCGCGCCGCCGGACGCGGGCAGCCGGGGCGGAGACAGGAGGCAGGCCGCGCCGCAGAGGCGGCGCGCGCCCGCGCCGTGCGCGGGCCTTGATTGCCTCTGGTGTTCCGCCGCGCAGCGTGCAGGCCCGCATGCGCCACGGCACGCTCGCCGAGACGCTGGACACGTACGGCTTCGCCCTGGAGGTGGATTGGGAGAACGCCCCGGCCTCCTTCGAGGAGCTGTACGGCATCCCGGCCCCGCCTGGCCTCCCGGAGGGTGCCCTCGTGCCACGGGCCGAGCGGATACGACGCGGCTCAGCCCCGTCGGTACCAAACGAGTAGTTCAAGCACCGCCGAAGGCAAAGACAGCATTCGCCGAGAACTGAAGGAGGTAGCAGTACCGTGATTACCAGGCCGATAGCTCACATCCACGCCGAGACAACCCCGGTTCTGGTGGGTGTGCACGCGATGTGCACGGCTTTTGGTCATGCGGAGCATTCGCGCAGCTCAGAGGCCATCTTCTCAAATCTCGTGACTGTCCCCGGCGTACAGCCCGACTCGTCTGCCTTCTGGGCTCTGAACAGGTCTTATGGCCTGGTCGGGGCCTTTTCCCGTGCGGAGGCAGTGAGTACAGGGCGGGGAAGACCGATCTCCGCCCACACGATCTTGCCGGACGGCGGCCATGGCTCAGAGCCCCACCGGGCAGTCAGGGCGTCGACGAGGAGCAGCCCGCGCCCCGTCTCGTCGGTGGGACTCGCGGTACGACGGGCCAGGGGCCGGCGGTCGCCTCGTGGATCGGCCACTTCGATACGGAGCGTGTCCGAGTCCCCGACAGTGAGCGTGAGCCGGAACCCGCGCCCCTTCACGCGCCCGTGCGCAACAGCGTTCGCCGCCAACTCGGCGACGACCAGCGCCGCGGACTCGCTCACCTCGCAGATGGGCGGCCATCCCCACTCGTCGAGTTGCTGCACAGCCAGCAGCCGCGCCAGGCGGGCGCCGCGAGGCGTGGCGCTGAGGAGTTGACTGAAGTGCCGGGTGGAGATTTCTGACTTCATGTCACTGAGCGTGGCCGCCTCGCTCTACTCTGACCAGGGAATCCTTCGGTACGCAGAGTGTGTGTACCGGTACGGACGGTGTCCTGTACGGGGTGTCGGCCGTGACCTGGTGGGGCCTGGACGGCAGGGCGGGTGTTGCGATGACGGTGACGGAGCCGCAGGAGACGTACGACGAGGGTGAGCAGTCCAGCGACCTGAACCGTGCGATTGGCAAGCAGGTCAAGGTACTTCGGGACGGGCCGGGCTCACGCAGAAGGAGCTGGGGGACCGGCTTGGCTACAGCGAGGGTCTGGTCTCGTCGCTGGAGCGGGGGAGGCGGACTCCGCAGCGGGAGTTCCTGGAGGCGGCGGATGAACTGCTCGTTGCTGGCGGGTTGTTGACGGCCACGATCGAGGACGTGGAGAAGGCCAAGGCGCGAGCGAGGGTGAGGCATCCGGCTTGGTTCAGAGATTACGCGCGGTTGGAGCGGGACACGGTTGAGATCAACTTCTACAACAACCATGATGTTCCCGGCCTGCTGCAGACCCAGCGTCGGACCCGTGCCCTCTATGAGATGCGTAAGCCGCTTCTGAGCGAGGACATCATCGAGCAGCGGGTGGCCTCCCGGATGGACCGGCAGGAGATCCTGACGCGTTGGCCTTTTCCCATGGTGACGGCAGTCATCGAGGAAGTGGTACTGCGACGACCCATCGGTGGTCTGGATGTCCACAAGGGGCAGTTGGAGCAGCTGATCAAGCTCGGTCGACTGCGCAACGTGGAGCTTCAGGTGATGCCGACGGAGCGGGTGGAGCATGCCGGAATGGGTGGCGCGTTCGTCCTCCTCACCCTCAGGGGGAAGACGCAGGTGGGATACACCGAGGCGCAGAACAGCAGCCGACTGATCACGGACGCCGAGGAAGTACGTATCCTGGCCGCACGGTACGGCAGCATCAGGGCCCAGGCGCTCACGCCAAGGGAGTCCTTGGACCTGATGGAGGATTTGCTGGGGGATCGATGAACACCGCGGAATGCGCGTGCCTCGCCTGGTTCAAGAGCACCTACAGCGGTAACGAGGGCGGCGAATGCCTCGAGGTCGCTGCAACGCCCGGCACCATCCACGTTCGCGACTCCAAGGATCCCGCCCGCGACCCCCTCGCCTTCCGGAGCTCGGAGTGGGCCGCGTTCGTGGACTTCGCGGCAGGACTCTGATGCATAACGCGGGCTATGAACGAGCAGTTCGTAGCCCCTCTGTATGCCGACAGGTCAGCCGAGTACCAACAGTTGGGGCACCCCTTGACTTCCGTCGCGCGGCAGGGGACGCGGTCACGGCCTCCGGAGCCGTTGCACTACAGCAGCGAAGTACGGCAGCCACCGCAAGGCCACGCGAGCTTCAGTTGCTTGGCGTCAGCCCCCGAGCGGCCGATATGACGGACCGCTGAGCGTGACAGTGTCGGAGCGGGGGTCGCTCATGTGCATCCGGCGTCGTTTTTCGGCCGCAGGCCCGGCTCGCGGACCATCGCGGTGATCTCGGCGGCGGCACGCTCAGCACGGCCTGGGCGGCGCAGCCGTCGCTCCAGCGGCGGGAAGCCGACACTGCCGACGGGGGCGTCGTCGACATCGGTGCGGCAACGGACGATCAGCTCACCTTCGGGGGTGTAGACAGCGCCGATGACATCCGCCCACGGGAGGTGGGCAGTACGCCACAGGCCGCGAACGTGCAGTCCCTTGGAGTCGGCGGTGATCCGCCAGATCATCATCCGGAGGCAGACGCTCACCCAGTACAAACCACCTACCGACCAGAAGGGCAGCTGCCACCACGTAGGGGAACCCGTGAAGAGCGGCCCCAGCAGCATGATGGTCACGACGATCAACGCCGCTCCGACGGAGCGCGCCACCGGACCTGCCTGCCACCGGACCGGTCCGGTAGCAGGGGTCATCGCGGCGAGGGCGTTTTGGACGTGGGCCTCAGCGGCCCGGCGGTGTGCGGCCGTGCGTGCTGTGCCGGGACGGTATACCCCGGGCTTGCCCATGCCGTCGGGAGAACCGTGCCGTATCGGGGACACGGTCCCCTCGACGAGCCACTGCCCCGACTCCGTTGCGCTCGCCAGAATCAACTCACCGCCCTCGCGAGGTGCACCGTAGAGCAAGGCTTGGCGCAGCGCCGTGCGGGTGCGGGTGTGGGGCTCGTAGCTCAGCACCGGACGCAGGGTGGTGGTGTCGTCGGCGGCGAATATCTCCGTACGCCCCTGATCGTGACGGGTCAGGACGCGCAGTACCGGGACCGGGGCGCGGTGCAGCGCCACCGCCCGGCGGCGGGAGAGCAGGCCCGAGCCGAGCACGGTGACACCGAGCCCGGCGAGGACGAGTGCCAGCGCCTGACGGCCGGTGCGGTCGCCGTAGGGCTCAGTGGCGAGCCGCATCCAATCGCCGTGCATCAGCACCGGCACGCTACTGCCGACCCGATAGCTGCCCTGCGCGTCGAACCTGTGTCGTGTGTTATCGGAGAGGCGGACGGTGACGGTGTAGTCGTCAGTGTTGTAGGCCACGACTCGGGCGTTCTCCGACGTGGCCGTACGAGCCAGGCGGTCGTCTGCCCGGTCGTCCACGACGACGGTCGTGATCAGGGCACCGGCCACCGCGCACAGGATCGCCCCCGCAATGCCGCGGACCAGGCCCCGGCGCCAAGGGCGGACGTCGTCCGTCGCCGGGGCAGGCACCGTGATGCCGCCGGCCGCGTCGAGCACGAGCGAGCGTTGGCGGCCGCGCGCCCGCAGCCGCGCCACGACGGCCGCCCAGCCCCAGCACAGCGCCGCCACAACGACGGCGTCCGCGATCTTCTCGGCCGGCCCACCCAGCCAAATATCGGGATTGCTCATCCAGATCAGCAGCAACGGAGCGGACACGAGCGCGAGTTCCGGTAGCACAAACAACCACACCAGGTGCGGCAGGAAGAGCATCGATCCGGCCGCATCGAGCCAGTCCGCCCCACAGGGCGCTGCCACCGTGCACATCGAGTCGGGCGAGAACATCACCGCCGCCATGACCACCGCCACCAGCAGCACCACAGCCGGCCCCACCGGCCGCGCCCACGCGGGCACCCGGACGTCCGCCCACCGCCTGGCATCGGCGGACACCCAGGGGCGAGCGGGAACATCCGCATACGGCACTGAACTCGTCGTCACCCGCGCATTATTCGTCACGGTTGTATGCCCCCTGCGCCTGGGGCCACCCCGAGTAGTACGCCCGGTGGCGAGCGCCGATCGATACTGCCGTTGGTCTCAATTCCGGTCTCATTCACTGACGGTCGCGAGTGTTCGCGACCGTTCGCCGCTCCCCTCCCAGCCCAGGTCGGAACGGCTCCCGGCCTGGGGCGAACAGACAATCACAGACTTTTTAAGCGCTTGGCCGCAGGTTCAGTCCTGCCGGCCGTCACCAGCAAAAACGCCCCAGAGGGGATATTCCTCCAGGACATTTCGTGTCTCTGGCGGTAACGGAGCAGTGACCGCACCAAACCAGCAGTAACTGTCGAGGGCGGCGCAGCGTGCCGTCAAGCTCCGATCCGTCATCCGTCTCGTTTCGCAGAGGCGATCACGGAGGAAACGACGGCGGTCACGACGAGGCTCCCCATCATGGCCATCCCCACGCCGACCATGAAGAGGCCGCTGGAGTCGTCCGACCAGTCGTACTAGGCAGCAACGGTGAGGCCAGCCGTGGTGCCGAGCACAGCGCCTGCGGGCCCGCATCCGAGCGTGCGGTCCCTCTCGCGACTCTCCGCTGTCCCACCTGTCCGGCTGTCCGGTTATGCCTTTCACCTGCATAAACGGCCCGGACAGCTCGCAGTGCTGGTGTCCGGGCTGTCCGGTCACAGACGGGCTGCAACACTCGGGGTGTTGCAGCCCGTCGGCGAAGCCGACCACTCAACAGGCGCAGGAGCCGGAGGCGACTTCCCATCTGCTCTGGCTCACGAGACGCAAACCGCAGGACGCGAAACTGCCCCTACCGGATCAAGGCCCGCGCACAGCGCGGGCGCGCGCCGCCTCTGCGGCGCGGCCTGCCTGTCTGTCTCCGCCCCGCTCCAGCCCGGCCGGCGCCCGTGCCACGCGTACAGCAATCAGCCACCTGACACCAGAGAAGGGGTACGGTCGGCTCCACGGGATTAGGCAGCCACTTTGGCGCGAGCCTCGAAGATCATGGCCCCAACGTCGTGCTTTACCGGGCAGGTCCACAGACTGCCCGACGCGCCGGCACGAGGGTGGCAGCTGGCCCTGCGGCGTGGATGGCGGGGATTGCGGGATGCGGTCAGGTGGTCTTTCGGATTGCGATGGCGGCGATGTCGTCGTTGAGGTTGTCGCCGCTGTGTTCGAGCAGGGCGTGGTGGAGGTTGTTCAGGGCTTGCCGGGGTGACGTGGTCAGCTGGTCACGGGCCCAGATGGTGAGGGGGAAGAATTCTCCGGTTGCGTCGCGGGTTTCGGTGACGCCGTCGGTGTAGAGCAGCAGTTGGTCACCCGCCCGGAAATCAAATCGCCGGGGGCGGCAGGTAGTTGTGAGCAAGCCGCCGATGTTCAGGGGCGGGGCGGGGTCCTCTGTGTCGAGGATGTCGATGCTGCCGCGCCGGCTGAGCAGGGGTGGGGGGTGGCCGCAGCTGAAGATTGTGGCGTGGCTGCCGTGGCGGGGGATTTCCACGAGTACGGCGGTGGCGAAGAGTTCGGCGGGGTCCCCCTGGGCGAGGGTGGCAGCGTCGTCGCGGAGCAGCGTGACCTCCAGGCGCTTGGCAAGTTGGGTGAGGTCGGTGGCCTCGTAGGCTGCTTCCCGGAACGAGCCGAGCACGGCCGCGGCCACAACAAGGGCGGGCAGTCCTTTGCCGCGGACGTCGCCGATGGCCAGGCGGATTCCGTGCTGGGTGTCGGCCAGGGCGTAGAAGTCCCCGCCCATCCGTGCGCGCGGGGTGGGGGTTAGATAGAGGCTGTCGATCTCCAAGGGCCCGACATAGCGCGGTAGGGGCCGCAGCAGAACCTTCTGCGTGGCGTCGGCCACGGTACTAACCTCGGTGAGCGCGCACTCACGCTTCAGGCGTAGATGGCTGGCGTACGCAGCGGCCACGGTGACCGCAGCGATGGCTCCTGCAGTGAACATGAGGGAGTGCTCCGACGATGTGGCAGCGTAGACCGCAACCCCCAGCAGACAGGCCAGCCCGAGGACCAGCGTGGGTACAACCCGCCACAGCGCCGCCGCGAGCGCGGGCGCGGCGGGGAGCAGCCGACCGATAGAAACGTCGGGCGGCGTCAATACCCCGAGGACAGAAAGAAGCAGTGTCAGGAGCAGCGGCGAGAGCAGCACCGGGTCCTGACGCACTCGGTCCAACCAATGCGCACTACTCCTACCAAGCACCCTCATAAGTGCAAACATAGGTAAAACCTCGCAGCGATGATGGTAGCGCGTCGCATGCCTCTGGAGGTGCATCAGAGCCTGCTCGCCAGAGACGCCCTGCACCCTCCGCCCGGAGATGACACACCGGAATCGGCGTTATCCAAGTCAGGTAAAGCCTGACATGGACGTCTGGGCGGCATCACCCGCCAGTCCGCCACGAGCGCTACCAGGACGCCGTGGATGAGTGGCAGCTCTCCCTTGTTCAGCGCCAGCGAGACCGGTACCGCCGCTAGCCCCTACCCCGCCCCGATCCTGCACGAAGCCGCACTGGAGCCCACCGCCACCGGGGCCCGGCTGGACGCCTGGGCCGCGAGCACGTGCCCTCCGCCCGCGCCGAGGACCACCCGGTCACCGGGCACCTGTCGCCGCTGACCACGGTGAAGGAGGTGAACCAGGTACTGGCCGCCATCCAGCATCTGACCGCACACGACGCTGCCCCCGTCGAGAGGAGTGCGGTCTAAGACCGGAAGGCTGCCCTGCTGGAGCGCATCGCCGCCGAGGACGGCCGACCCGAGGCTGCCGAACAGGTCGCCGCCGCCCGCGCCCGAGCTCCGCAGCTCCGGGACCAGGCCGACGCATGACAGCCTGACAGGGCAGAGCCGCGCGGAGGCGCCCGACACACCTCCGACACAGTCTGTGTCGCTGACGCCCATCGATGGCCTCCACCACAGGTCAGAGAGCTAGTCGAACTGATCGACGCATTCACTCCGGAGCCGCGTGCGCAGGTTCGAATCCTGCCGGGGGCACCCTGTATGAGGTGCCCAAAGACCCCGTCACCAGCGGATACGCTGAGGCCGGGGTCTTCGTGCATGTGCAGGCGTGAGCCGCCGGAAGCGGCCCTATGTCGGGGTCCGTGGACTAGCTGTGGACGGGATCTTGGGGCATCGTTCCAGGTGAGACCCGGAACCCTAAGACCGCGCCAGGCGCCGACCACGTCCTCGTACGCAACGGAGCCGCCGGCCTTGCCCGCCCTTCTTCAAGGCCGAGGCGCCCTTTACCGCCGCGTCCCGTCAGCTTCGCCCTCCGGCATAGGGTGCGGACATGCGGCCGGAGGTTGCCCGGTCCGCCGGCCGGCCGATCGAGGCGGCCGTGAGGGCCAGCAGCAGGGCTATTACGCCGACGATGACATTGTTGACGATGGTCTTGGTGGTGCTGACGTCACCGGCCACGGCCCACGGTGAAATGATCGTCCACACGCTCAGCACACAAGCAGCCCACGCCATGCTGTGCACACGGTCGTAGGCCCGGCCAAAGCCACCGCTCATGATGAGTGCGTAGGCGATGCCGACGATCAGGTTGTTGACCGCCAGGGTGGAAAGGCCGTTGAACCCCGTGATCCACG
This sequence comes from Streptomyces sp. NPDC002619, assembly GCF_042889305.1. NCBI lineage: Bacteria > Bacillati > Actinomycetota > Actinomycetes > Kitasatosporales > Streptomycetaceae > Streptomyces > Streptomyces sp. NPDC002619. Next base: position 17,803 of record NZ_JBIAQV010000021.1, read on the forward strand.
GTGAGGCCGCGAGGTAAAGCCCGGTAATGAGGGCCGTGGTCTCGATGACTTGAGCCCTCGGAGTGGTCGCGGTGCGCTCGGCCATCTCATGGCGTTCGCGCATGGCGATGATGTCGGGATGGGCTGCCATGTCAGGCCGAGGAGTGGTCGCCATGCCCGTCACCTCCAAAATTATCCGTTTCGTGCAGTTCAGGGTCGAGTACCCGAAACGCGCGAGATAACCGCGCGGAGCGAGGCGATACCAAGCTGCCACCGGGCAGCAGACAGGCCGCCGACGCGGATCAGACGACCCGCGCCGGTACCAGGCTCACTCGTACTCGCGGAGCAGGTCCTCGATGCGGCGGTTGGCGACCTCCTGTCGCCCGTCGAGACACTTCGCATAGCGGGTCAGCAGAACCTCGACGCTGTTGCCGGCGCGCTCGGCCACCTCGGTGGGGTCGACGCCCGCGTTGAGCCACGTCGAGAAAGGGCAGCGATGACGCTGCCGAGGCGTCCGCCCTGGTAGTCGTTCCACGTCTGTTCTACGCGCACAGCCGCAGGGGCAGGTGTCGGGAGCTGAGCCTCAGCGTCGGGGCCGAAGAGCAGGCGCGAGAGGCGACGCGGGCTCATGAGGGCGTCACGTACAGCGGGGACGTCGTCCTGATGCCGCTCGTCTTCCATGAGGACGGTCTGTCCGAGCAGGTCCCCGAGCGGCACGCGCAGGATGCGCGACAACTCCGCAAGCATGTCGATACGGGGTGGCTTCCGGCGCCCGGTCTCGATCTTCGCGTGCCAGTCAGTGCTACGACCGACCAGACCGGCTAGCACCTCTTGCGTGTAGCCGCGGCGCTTCCGGTAGAACGCGATGCGCTCGCCGATGCTGAGGTGATCTGCAAGACCACGCATAGGGCGTTGCCTCCGGCTGCTGAGTAGGGGCGCCATTCACGGTACCGACGCGGCGGGGAACGGGTAAGCGAGCCAAGCCCTGACCGCCATAACCAGCGTGAGGCACTGAAGAGGAGGGGACCCGGACGGATTGTCCGGGTCCGATGGAACCTGCTCACGTGTCCGGACTGTCCGGCTGTCCGCTTACGCCTCTCACCTGCACAAACGGCCCGGACAGCGCAAAGTACCGGTGTCCGGGCTGTCCGGTTACAGACGGCTGCAACACCCGGGGTGTTGCAGCTCGTCGGCGAAAGCCGACCTCTCAATGAACGTACGACCCCCGCCAGCAAGATCACGATCAATGCTGTGGAGGTGGCGTGCGCAGGCCGTTACTGTCGGGCGTCATGCGAATCCTTGTACCTGGCGGCACCTCGTTTGTGGGCCGGGCCATCGTGGACGATGCTCTGCATGCGGGCGCGGAGGTGACCCTGTTCGGTCGGGGCCGGACGGGATCCGAGCTGTATCCGCATGTGCCCAGGCGTATCGGCGACCGAGACACCGGTGACTACACGGCCTTGCACGACGGTAGTTGGGACGCGGTGGTCGATGTCAGCGGGTACGTGCCGCGCCACGTCGGGCAGGCAATGGAGGCGCTCGGCGACCGAGTCGGCAGATACCTGTTCATCTCCAGCCAAGCGGTGTATGCGCGGACAGGTGCGGGGCCGGGCTCGGACGAGGACACACCGCGTCGGCCACCGGTCCGTGACACCGAGGAATTGACCGAAGAGACCTACGGGCCGCTCAAAGCGGCCTGCGAGGACGACGTGTCGGCCCGATACGGCTCACGGGCGACGATCGTGCGGCCGGGGAAGGTGGCCGGGCCGAACGACGTGCAAGATGGGCTCACCTACTGGGTGCGCCGGGCCGCGCGCGGCGGCCGGGTAGCCCTGCCGGGCAGTCCCGAGCAGCCGGTTCAGGTGATCGACCCGCGTGACCTGGCCCGCCTCGTGGTGCAGCTGCTGGTGGACGACAGACCCGGGGCGTTCCACGCCGTCGGTCCAGCCGAGCCGACCACGATGGCCGAGCTGATCAGCACCTGCGCACGGGTCGCGGGCAGCCAGGTCGACGTCGTTCCGGTGCCGACTGACGCAGTGTCACCTTTCTTCCCGCTGATCCGACCCGAATCGATGTGGTCGACGCAGCAGCGCAGCCCGGCTCGCGCCCGAGCCGCCGGTATGCCCGCGACTCCGTTGGCGGTGACCGTCGCTGACGTGCTGGCGTGGGACCGCGAGCGCGGCGAGCCACCGCTGGGGCACGGGTTGTCCCCGGAAGAAGAGGCGAAACTTCTCGCTGGAACCTGATCGCTAGAGCAGGCCGAACTGCCCAGCCACCATCACGATCTACGGCTGGAGGTGTGCCACGAACACTGAGAGTGAGGTTGATGTAGGTAGAGACCCTGCTTGATGTGGTGCTGTGCGGTAGATGAAGGCTTTGTGGCCCTTCGGCGTCGCCTGCGGTGGGAGGCGTCAAACCACCCCGAGCTGCGTTGGCTGATTGTGTCCTGAACGCGAAAGGGAGTTGATTGTAGGGCAGTTCCCCGAAACGGTGCTGTGCGAGAGATGAAGGTATGGCCCTTCGGAGCCACTCTGCGGAGGGGGGCTCCAAACCGCCTCATGCCGCGTTAGTTGCAGACTGTCGTGGTGAGCGACTGAGGAAAAGGCGTCCTAGAGGCGTCAGGTGGGGATCGGGAAGACGAGCGCAAGCGAATCGCTGCTGAAGTGTCGTTAAGCAGACAGATGACATCAGAACCGAGGTCTTTGGCTAACTTCGGGATGAGCCTGGCGGGTGTCCGTTTATTGGTCAGGTGGTGTCCGGCATGTAGGCGACGTGAGTCCGATCTGCTGCTTTCGCATGGAACAGGAGAAGGCGAACCCCGATATAGCCCGTCTCGATAGGGGTGGGCGAGAGGGAGAGCTCCAAGCGGCAGAAACCGTTAGGAGTTGAGTACCGTCGCGGGGTGCGCTGGCGGACGGGCTCGTAGTAGTGATGAAGCTCCTGTAATGGGAGTGGAGCGAAGGGGCCGGGCCATTCGTGACGTTGTTTATCTAGACAACCGGGCGTTCCCGGGAGGAACTACATGGACACGTTGAAGTCATCAGGCAAGTCGTTTGATATTTCGAAGCGGGAGGTCTGGGAGGCATACGAAGGGGTGAAAGCGAACAGAGGCGCACCTGGTGTGGACGGTCGGTCCATTGAGGACTTCGAGAAGGATCTGAAGAACAATCTGTACAAGATCTGGAACAGAATGTCGTCAGGATCGTACTTGCCGCCGCCGGTGCGTGCGGTGGAGATCCCCAAGTCGCCTCCCGAGGGCGGCGTGAGGATTTTGGGCGTGCCTACGGTGGCCGACCGAATTGCTCAGACAGTGGTGGCCAGGCATCTCATGGATCGGGTTGAGCTCGTATTCCATGAGGACTCGTACGGCTACCGCCCTGGCCGGTCGGCGCTGGATGCGGTGGAGCGATGCCGGGAACGTTGCTGGAAGAGGGACTGGGTGATCGATCTCGACGTCCAGAAGTTCTTCGACAGCGTCCGGTGGGACCTCATCGTCAAGGCCGTGGAGGCGCACACCGACGCCGTGTGGGTGGTTTTGTATGTCAAACGGTGGCTTCAAGCGCCGCTTCAACTGCCCGACGGCACCTTGCAGATACGGGACCGGGGAACCCCACAGGGGTCAGCGGTTTCACCTGTACTCGCGAACCTGTTCATGCACTACGCGTTCGATATCTGGCTGGCGCGGAAGTGGCCGGGCATCACGTTCGAGCGGTATGCCGACGATGCGGTCGTGCACTGCGTGTCGGAGCGTCAGGCCCGCGATGTGCTGGCCGCGCTGACGGACAGGATGGAGGAGGTCGGGCTGCGGTTGCATCCCGACAAAACCAAGATCGTGTACTGCCGGGACGGGAAACGCCGACGGCCCTTCGGGCAAGCGGAGTTCACGTTTCTGGGGTACACGTTTCGCGCGAGAGAAAGCCGGAACAAGCATGGACGACGGTCCACGTCGTTCGAGCCGGCGATCAGCAAGGCAGCCCTGAAGAGGATCAGTGCGGAAGTCCGCAGCTGGGGGCTCCACACCCGGTCCGATCTCTCCTTCGTAGAGCTCGCACGACGGATCAACCCAATCGTGCGGGGCTGGATGCAGTACTTCGGCCGGTTCTACCGGTCGGCACTGACACCCCTCTTGATGCGCATCAACGCCTACTTGGTGCGGTGGATCCGCCAGAAGTACAAGAAGCTCGCGGCGCTGCGGAAAGCTCTCCGGAAGATGTGGGAAATCGCCGATCGATACCCCCGCATGTTCGCGCACTGGAGATGGACCACAATCGCGTCGTCGGCCTGGTGATCAGAGTGGCAAGAGCCGTGTGATGGGAGATCATCAAGCACGGATCTGTGAGAGCCGGGGGGTGAGATTCCCCCCGGCTACTCGGCAGACCGTCGTGGTGAGCGTCCGGGGAAAAGGCGCCGGTCAGGCGTCAGGTGGGGACCGGGAAGGCGAACGCGAGTGAACCGCTGACGACGTGTCGTAAGTAGTAGGTGACATCGAAACCGGGGTGACTTCAGGGTCCCGGGACAAGCCTGGCGGGTGACCGCTTATTGGCGAGGCGATCCGATGTCGGGACCGCTCCTGCTTTCTCCGCCACCGAGCGATCGTGTTCAGGATCACGTCCGACTGCTTCTCGCGGGCTGTCGGGAGGCCCCTTGCTTGGTGCAGCTCGCCACCCATGGCCGTCAGTGCCACCCATCCAGGGATACCTGCGGACCATGAGTCAGATAGCAATGGAGGGCGCTGGCGGTGGTCTCCACAAACTCTTCGGGGATTGCGTCGGCGTCGACCCAGCGGACCCGGGCGTGCTTTCGTGGTTCCCGGTTCTCGGGTTCGCCGGTCCATTCGTCGGCGGCGAAGACGACAGTGAGGAAGCCGTTGGGGGCTTCGACGCCCCAGGCGCCGTGGATGATGTGGGCGACTTTCAGGGACTCTGGCTTCACTGTAAGGCCCGTTTCCTCGTACAGCTCGCGTACGGCGGTTTCGGTGATGGGCTCGCCGGGCTCACTCTTGCCGACGGGGAGGTCCCACATGCCCTGGGCAAACTTGGCGTTCTGGCTCCGCTGGAGAAGGACGACGCGGTTGGTGGCTTGGTCGTGGACGATGACAGCGGCGACCAGCAGGGTCATGGATTCGAGGGCGGGTTTGAGGGCTTTGGGCTGGTCGTCGGTTGTCCGCTGAGCCACGGCTGGTGTCCCTTCGTCGGCCGGTTGGTGGGCAGCTTAGGCCAGTGCTTCGCGTGCGCGGCGGGCGAGTTCGGCGGCTCCGGGCACTTTGCGGCGCTGGTAGACGGCGAGGGTTGAGCGGAGCGAGGTGATCGCCTTGCGGGTGCGGTCGGAGGTCATGCCCTCCGTGAGGGTCAGAGCCTGGGACCAGGCGGCGATCGCCTCGTCGGCGCGGGCCTGGGCGGCGAGGCTGTCGCCGAGGTCGGCGTAGGTGAGGGCGTGGACGCGCTTGTACTTCTCGGGGTCCCAGCGGATCAGCGCGTCGCGATGCTGCTGTTCGGTACCGACGTGATCGGCAAGATCCGTGAGCGTGCGGGCGGTGTGGCTGGCTACGGTGCCGGCAGCGGGACCGCTGACGCGGGAGTAGCTGGGCTGGGGGCCGTCATCGCGTAGGAGGGCGTCTTCGGCGGCGAGCAGGGCTCGGGCCGCTGCCGGCTTCTCTCCTGTCGCGGCGTAGGCGCGGGCGTGGGTGATGTGGAGCAGAGCTTCGGTCTGACTGTCGACGTGGCCAAGGCCGCGGATGAGGGCGCCTTCGACGAGGTCGACGCAGTGGTGGGGCTGTTTGAGGCTGAGGGCCTGGTGAGCGAGGGCGCGCATCATCCAGGCGGCGTGGCCGTGGCGGTCGGCTTCGCAGGCGAGTTGGTAGCCGACCTGGTAGTAGCGCTGGGCGGCGCCTTCCTGCCCGAGGTCGTGGTGCTTCCAGCCTGCCAGGTAGGCGAGTTCGGCCACGGCACTGAAGGCCGCCTGTCGTAAGGCTTCGCTTGGGTAGCGGCCCCGGAGCATGGGGGCGGCGGTGTCGGCGAGGTAGGCGGTGACGGTGGTCAGGCCGTGGCCGCCGCCGAGGCGTTCGTCTGCCGCGCTGAAGGCTGCGGTGATCTGGCGAACGACATCCACGTCCTCCGCCCCGACCACGGATGTACCGGTGCGGGCGCGGAGCATGCGAGCAGTGGCCACATGGTCGTGGGTGAGGGGCATGGCGACGCCGGCAGTGGTGAAGGCGGCCACCGCGAGGAAGCGGCGACGCTCGACGTCAGCGCGGCCCAGGTCGGTGGCGGTCAGGACGGGATCCCGCTCGTCCGACTCCTCGGCGTCTGGTGCGCGGAGGCTGAGTTCGGTCTGGGTGATAGTGCGGCCTGTCCGGCGGGACAGGGCTTCGGCGAGGTACTGGCCGGTCCGGCCGGTGGGCTGGCGGGTGCCGTTTACCCAGTGGGAGACGGCTGACTTGTTGGTCTGGAGGATCTCGCCGTTCTCTGCCGCGACGCGCCGGATGTCCTTGGCCAGGGCCTCGTACGTGCAGCCAGCCGCGTTGATGGTGTCGCGCAGGCGGGAGTTGGGTTCTCTCTGCGCCGCCACATCGCCTCCCGTCCGGGGCTGTAAACCGCGTATACCACTTCAACTGCCTCTCACCGTACCCACTGTGCGTGAGCGAGGGTTCACTAATCATCAGCCGCCCGGCCTCGGTCCGACACCGCGACCAGGCTCCCCCCTTCGGCCGGGCGGCTCCCCGAAGTTCCGTACGCCTACACCGAGTTCGGGCATTCCTGTGCCCGAGCCCGGCCGATCAGAGACGGAGACACGGTGACCACCATCGACACCGCGGCCATCACGGTCGTACTGCCCGAGGCGTTCGACAAGCGCTGGAGCCGCCTGCCCGGCATCCAGGTCGGCGGCCGGCGCATCACCATCGACCCGGCCGAGTACTTCTTCCGCTTCGAGTCCAGCACATGGCTCGTCGCCGACTGGGAGCTGGTCAAGTCCCGGCTTCTGCACGTGGAGGAGACCACCGAGAGCGCGGTCGAGCAGCTCGCGTTGGAGTTCATCAAGGCCCACACCGAGTCCACCTCGGACGCCGCCTGGGTGCTCGCCACCGCCTACGAGGTGTACGCATACCTCTTCCGCGATGAGCACCTCGCCGGCCTCGGCCTGCCGCAGATCACCGCCGACCACCTGCGAATGCTGCGCGAGGCAGCCACGCTGATGGCGCTCAACAAGGTGGAGCTGGACGGGCGCATCTCCAACGTCGGCCCGTGCTGGTTCTTCCCCGCCGCCACCTCGGTCGTCTTCGACCTGGGCGACGAGATGGGCGGCCTGCTCGACGAGGTCTACCACGGCGGCTGGTTCAACGAGCACCGCCGCATCGAGTCCATCAAGGCCCACGCCGCCCTTGGCGGCCGGCTCGTACACGGCTGCCAGTCCGTGCCGGACCAGTCCGGCGGTGTCGTGGCGCCCTACGGTGCCTCGATGGCCGCCTTCCGCGACGACCTCGCCGCGTTCAAGGCCGGATGGATCGAGCAGGTCTACGCCCACCGCGTGAGCCCTGCCGCGTAGCACCACCGCCCAGCTCCGGGGCGGGCCGCCTTCTCTCGCCCGCCCCGGACGCACCCAACCTCCCTGGAGCCCCAACGTGACCGCGAACCCCAGTACTGAACTCCTTGACAACCTGCTCACCCTGGCCGGCCGAACCACCGCCGTTCGCAAGGAGGTGCGCGTGTGGTCCATGTCCGGCGTCGAGCGTCTGACCTTCACCGACGGCACCACCGCCATCTTCAAGTACGCCAAGAAGCCGTTCGACAGCGAGGACCAGGCCCTCCGGCTGGCCCGCACCCTCGGTGTCCCGGTGCCCACCGTTCACGCCTCAGCAGTCCTGGACGGCTGGCTCGGGATGCTGCTGGAGGACCTCGGCGCCCCCATTCGTCAGGCCGACGACCTCGACGGCGCCGCCGCGGCCGTGGTCCTGCACCGCACCCGAATCGCCTCCGCCCTGCCCGTGCTCGATCAGGACCAACTGCGCACCCTGCCGAGCCGGGCTCTGGAACACCTCGGTCGGCTCCGCAAGGCCGAGCGGTGGCAGGACGCAGACGACGTCGAGGACGCTCTCGACCGCATCGCGCAAGCCGCCGAGGGTCGCTCGGCCGGTGCGACGGTGGCTCCGTTCGGCTGGGTGCACTCCGAGTTCCATCCCACCAGCCTCCACATCGGCCGACACGGCTGGCGTCTCCTGGACTTCGCCCGTGCCTTCACAGGCCCCGGCCTGCTCGACCTCGCCAGCTGGCACGGCACCATCGACACCCCCGACCCCGTCCGCCTGCGCGTCTTCCTGGACACCTACGTCACCGAAGGCGGCACCCCCGACGCCCTCGCCGAACGAGGCGGGCTGCCCGCCGAGAAATGGGCGCTGGGCTGGCACCGCATGTGGGCCGTCGAGTGGTTCATGGAGCAGTCCATCCACTGGATCAACGACCCGGCCACCGACCCCGCCTACATCAAGGCAGTACGCCGCCACCTCACCGACGTGCTCCACCTCTTGGAGGTCTAGGTGCTCGCCCAGGCTTCCCCGTGGTACGCCCATGCCCTTCAACGCACAACCGCTGCTCCCGCCGAGCCGCTGTCCGTACCCGCACGGATGGAATGGACTAGTCGGCCCGGCAGCGGCCCGGGCGCCGAGATCCTCGGCCCGGAGCTGCGCCACAAGCGGCTGCTGGAACTCGGCTGCGGCCCCGGCCACAACGCCGCCCACCTCGCCACCCGCTACGGCGCCCACGTCACCGGCGTGGACCTCGTCGGCCTGCAGGTCCGCCGAGCACGCTCACACTACGGCCGACTGAACAACCTCACCTTCGTCGCCGGTCACGCCCTGCACTACCTGCAAGCCTCCGACGAACAGTTCGACGCGATCTACTCGGTCTTCGGCGCCATCGGCCTCGTAGCCCCCGAGCTTCTACTCCCGGCCATCGCCCAGCACCTCAAGCCCGGCTGCACTCTCGCCTTCTCCGTCCCCCACCCCCAACGCGGCGGCCTACGTCCCGCCGCCGACGACCGGCCCCGACGCGACTACGTCACCCTCCCTGACCGCACCCGACTACCCATCGCCCGCTGGGACTTCGACGCCGACCGCTGGGAGAAACACCTCGACCGCGCGCGCTTCTGGCTCACCTCGGCCCAGGAGTTCCACGACGCCCGCTACAGCCGCTGGCCCACCACCCTGCTCATCACCGCGCGCAAGCTCTGACCCCCACCCCCGGCTCCCCTGGGAGAAATCGATGCGCCCGCCCTACCTGCTTCTCGACGTCGACGGCGTCCTCATACCCTTCCCCGAAGCCGACGGGACCACCCCGGCCACCCACAGCCGTCACGACGTCGTCCCGACAGGCCGAGCCCCCGACACCCCCGTCACTATCTGGCTCAACCCCGCGCACGGCCCCCAGCTCATGCACGTGATCCGCACCGGCCTGGTCACCCCTGTCTGGTGCACCAGCTGGCGCCAAGACGCCACCAACCTCATCGGACCGCTCCTCGGCCTCCCGCCCCTGCCGTACGTCGATCTCCCACGCCAGCAGATCACCACCAGCCACCCCAACGGCTACCTCTGGAAACGCGATCACGTCGACACCTGGCTCGGCGACGCGCCCGTCATCTGGATCGACGACGACTTCACCGCCCTCGACCACGCCTGGGCCGCCGAGCGCACCGTTCACGGCCCGGCGACCCTTCTCCTCCAGCCCGCCCCACGCATCGGTCTGCAGTCCGAGCATCTGGTCCAGGCAACAACGTGGGCTGCAGGGTTGCCTGTCGCACAGGCTGACGCAGCCGACGCGCCACATCGGGCTGAAGCTGCCTGACGGAGCAAGTGATGGGCGAGCTGGTGCCCTCGGCGTAGGGATCGCCTGGCCTGAACGGCCGTGCAGGATCCTGGACCATGCGGGAGAACGTCACCTACCCCGGCACCACGGACCACCCCGCCCTCGACGGCGTGACGGTCACCATTTCCACGAAAGGATCACCGCCCTGGTCGGCAACAACGGTAGCGGCAAGAGCACGTTGGCCAAGCTTCTGTGCGGCCTGTACGCCCCGGACACCGGCCGCGTCCTCTGGGGCGACATGGGCGCCACCGAGGCCGACCGGACTTCTACCGCTCGTCCTTCACTGCCCCTGTCAACATCGCGATCGGCCGCCCTGACGCTCCGCATGACGACCGCCTCCTGCACACCGCCGCCGAGTACGCCGGCGCCGACGAGACCATCGCCTCCCTGCCCCGCGGCTGGGACACCCTGCTGGCCGGCGGCTACAAGGGTGGCCATCTGATCTCCGGCGGCCAGTGCCAGTGCCTCGGCATCGCCCGCGCACGCCACCGCGAAGCCAGATCTTCGTCCTCGACGAGCCCACCAGCGCCCTCGACGCCGAGCAACGCGTTTTCGACCAGATCCGCAACCCCGCCGCCGAAGGTCAGATGATCGTCCTGATCACCCACCGCCTCCACAGCGTCCGCCACGCCGACGTCCTCGACCACGGAACCTTTGAGCACCTGATGCGTACTGACGGGGACGGCCCGGCCTGTTCCGCCGCATGTATCTGGTGCAGTCGGAGCAGTACCGCCTCGACGAACACAGCCTCCCGAGGCAGAACGGAGCTGCCGCACGGGATCACGAAACGAGCCGACCAGTAACCGCTGAGCCCCGCTTCCCCCCAGCACCAGATTTTCCTGCGGCTCGCCCGTCGGGACACATAGCCCGCGCGCATCCCGACATGGGCAATTGCGCAGCGCAACGGGCGGGCCTGCGTAGTCAGTTGCGCAGACCCGCACGGAGGCACGCAGACACCGTCAGCTGACCCGGCTGCGCAGGGGCCTGGCCGGTAGTGCAGCCCGGTGCGTATCACCCATCCAAGGATGCGCAATGAACAGGCACTTGTTGACACGCCCACGCGTGGTGGGCCCTTTGGCTGGGGCGACCTTGAGCCCAACCACGGCAGGTAGGCGGGCGGCTGCGCAGGCTCCGGTTCGCCCGCGTGTACCGACTGCGCAGCCGTCGACCAGTACTGCGCATCTGCTGCGCGCTCGGTGTTTGCGCAACGCTGTGGTTCGGCCCATGGTCGGGATTGTGGTTGGCCTGTGGTCGGACTCTGCGGAGCCGTCGTACTGGGCGGTGCGCAGCGGCTGCGCGTGCCGTCTACGCATCCTGGGACTGGCTCCAGACGACTCTGCTGGCGGGGTCCCGGATGGGGCGCCAAACTGGCTCGGACGGGCCGTTGTTGCGCAGGTCGGCCAGCGATGCGGCCAGAACGGGGACATCGCGCAGGAACACGGCCAGCGCTCGGCCCGCCGGGGCCGCGTGCAGGGCGCGGATGCGGGTGGTGATGCCGGCGGGGCCGGTGCCGTCCAGGACGAACAAGACGCGGGGGAAGAGCGGGTAGCGCTTTCGCCATTCCTCCTGCACCGGTTCCTGCCCGATGGTCGGCCGGCGGTGTCCCGGGGCGGCGGGAACGTAGTGGTAGAGGCGGGCGTAGGCGGTGAGTTTGGCGGCCAGGCGTTCCGGGCTCATGGTGGCCCGGTCGACCTCGACGAATGCCCGCAGCATTGCCCCATGGCCGTCGGCGGGGCCGTTCCGGTAGTACATCAGCGCGTCGGGGATGACGGCCTCGCCACCCCCGATGGAGTGGTAGACCTCGGGCAGCCAGTCCAGCGGCCTGCACAACTCGCCGCGGCGGCGTGCGTCCTCAACAAAGAGGAGCGCAGTCTCGGTCACTGTCAGCGTGTGTCCGACCCGCAGTCGCGCGGCAGTCGGATCGGACACAGACTTCGGTGGCCGTCGTCCGCGCAACTCCGGCCACTCGGAGGCGATCTGCACACCGTACGAGGTGGGAAACCACACGCGCAGTCGCCCGGCCTGGGGCAGGGTGATGCGGTCTACGAGTCCCTCTTGGCGCAATTTGGCCAGCCGCCGCCGGGTCTGCTCCCTGCGCACTCCAGGAGCGATCACCCGGTGCATCTGTTCGGTGGTGGCCATCCGGTACTGCGTCAGCACCGCCAGCGCAAGCCGGTCACCACCGCCCGTATCCACGTCGGTCATCGTCGGGCCGCCTTCCTGTACGGGGCGGCGCCGTCCTGCCCGGCGCCGCGCCTACCGGCCACAGCAGCAGCCGACCCCGACCGGACCACCGACCACGAAGACCCGACCACGGTCACGATGCGACAACACCGCCCCCGACCACGCCGATATCCCCGCCGACAGCAGTCCGTGCGCTGGCACGCCGAGCGCGACGTATCCGCAGGTCACCACGCCCTCTTCAGTTTGGTTGCCAGCCCGACATCCCCCTATGCGCCTCTCGCAGCCTCCCCGAAGCAAGGAAAAGAGAGTGGGGGCGGGCTGGGCAGCGGTCGGCGCGGCGGGGGATCTGGCGGCTTGGAGGTGGTGTTGCGCGTCGGGGGCCTCCGCGCTCCGTGCCGGGCCGGCACACCAGGGGCAGGGGCAGGTGGCGTCCCGCCGAGCGGGTTGCGACGCGGATCCCGTGACTCCGCGAGCCACGGCAGCTTTGCGCCTGCGGATCGTGGTGATCGCGGAGGGCCGCTCGCTGGAAGCAGCGCTCGACGTCCGTCGGAGCTTGCACCTGCGCTCGCCGGTCGCTGTACTCGATCGGCTGCTGCGCGCTCGTACCACGACGGCCAGTCCGAGCGGAGGAGCTGCGCATTGACCGTCGCTCGTGAGTGCGCGCTCTCAGAGGTCGAGTGGGGACACGTCGTCGCCGAGCCGGGGGTGGACCCGCGTCAGCAGCCGCTCCTCCAAGATGGTCGCGTAGATGGCGGCTTGCGTGGTGGCGGGGTGGCTCGGCGGCCAGATCCCGCGGCGGAAGACGCAGCGACGGCCGTGGAAGAGCACCACCGCGGTGGCGGCGACGACCACGTTGTCCGCGGCATCGGACACGGCTTCGCCGGTGAGTGATTCGAACTCGCCGCCCCGTCGGTCGCAAAGATCCAGGACAGCCTGGCGGGCGGACCGCAAGAACACGTCCGTGTATTCCTGCGGCCCGCCCCAACCGGCGTGGTCGTCAGTCACCGCAGTTGTGCATCGCGCTGTCGGTGGAGGCCAGGACGACCTCACCGCCACCGGCGGGAAGGACGAGGTGGACGCCGTTGACCTTGAGAGGCCGGCATCGGCGCCGGTCGAGGGCAGCTGTTCGTTCACGATGAGCCGACCACCTCCGACGAGCGGGATCTCCGTATTCGGATCACCCGACACCGTAACCGGAACTCCCGCGATCTTCAGGGTGAGCGTGGTGCTGCCCGTGGTCCTGCCGCATTCGCTGCTGGGGACTGCGGTGAGCCCGGACACGTCGATGACCGGCACACCGGGTAGTCCGATGCGGGCCTGCGCCACCGTCGAGGTCGCCGTGACCTTGCCGGGGGCGAGCGTCGTGGTGACCTTGGGGCACAGCTTCTGCACCGACAGCAGCGGCGAGTTGTACTCGGCCGAGCACGGGGTGTCGGTTGCGCTCGCGTCCGCCGTGCGGACGGTCCCGGTGTCGGGCTGCGGCTCGATCTCCAGGAGCGGTACGCCGATGAGAGCGACGTGCGCCGAGAGGGGTCGAAATCCCCGGCCGGTTTGCGGTTTGAGCAGACTCCTGCGACCGGCCGCTCCGGCTCCGCACATCGCCGTTCCCCCAGGATCCAAGCTGAGCAGCGCGGGCGACGCCATGGCAGCCGGTCGTGCCGGCCCATCGAACGGGGGCGGGACCGTGGCATGGTCCCGCCCCCGACTTCGCTCCGCTCTCAGTGGCGGTGCTCTGACGTCACTTCAGGCCAAAGGCCCGGGTGATCGTCTGCTCCACGGCGTTGCCGTCGGAGTCACGAGCGCCTGCCTTCAGGGTGACGAACTTGGCGCCCTTGGGGGCGTCCAGCTCCGTGCGCCATCCGCGGCCGTCGGAGGTCCGCTTCAGGGACGCCCGGTGCCAGGTGGCGCCGTCGTCGTAGGACACCTGCAGGGTCACGTCCTTGAAGGCGGCCGGGGGCTGATCCGCGTACGCGGTCGGCCACTGGCCCGGCATGGCCGGCTTGACGGTGAACTCCGCATCGTGGTGCGCCTTGCCCGAGAAGTCCGTGTCGACGTCGTAGTCCAGCTGGACCAGCGGCAGGGGCGCCATGTCGAACGGCGAACCCGCCGCCGAGGTGAAGTCCCAGACCGTCCGGGTGCTGGTGGAGTAGGGGCTCGCCCAGGCGCCCCGGGAGTGTTCCGAGACGATCCGGTACGGAAGTCGCTCGGGCTTCAGCCCCACCACGGAGGTCCAATAGGTGGGTTCCTGCGAGAGCAGGGTGTCGCCCTGGTAGATCGAGGTGCGCGACTGGACGTCCGGGTGGTTGGGGGCGTATCCCATACGGTCGGCGCCCGCGTCGCCCCATGCGGCGGGGACCCACGCAGTCATGAAGTCGCGCTGGCGGCCCATCCAAGAGCTGGCGTACGAGTAGCGCGGCCGCTGGATCGGGGAGAACCAGTTCTGCGCGGTGCGGCTTCCCGCACTGTAGTGCTTGTCCGCGGCGACGATCCGGACCTCGCCGGTTACCATCGCGCTCTCCCGGTACTGCACATCGGGGGACACGTAGTCGGTGCGATTGCCTTGGGCCTGCCCCGGAAACTCCGGCAACCCGACGGCCCACCAACCGGCTTCCGGCCACACGTCGTAACGGAAGTCCGTGGCCTGGGCCGGGCGGTAGTTGCGGAAGGACATGTCGACCCGGGCGAGGTCGTCGGTATCCGGGCGGTACGCGAGATCCGCCGGGATCTGGTTGTGGTACTTCCCTACCACGTCGTACAGGTACTCGGTGGTCGGGTTGGAGTACACCTCCAGTGACTTCCCGGCCTTGGTGACCTGGGAGATCAGGCGGCGGCCTTCCTCGAGGTTCAGCGTCGCGATGTTCAGCGGCGCGATGCTGTCGAAGGCCAGCGGCTCGAGGCGGCCGGGGCGGTCGTTGACGACGAGCAGCAGCCCGGCACCGGCTGCGGCTGCGTTTTCGGCCTGGGAGGACAGCGGAACCGTGTCGTTGCGGTCGACCACGACGGCCTTGCCGCGGACGTCACGCCCCTCGTAGTCCGCCTCGGCGCCCTGCCCCGCGTACACGGCCGCCATCCGGTGCGACCCCTTGGACAGGGGCTTAGTCGCGCGCCGCACCAGCAGGTCGCGGTAGGTCTCGTCACCCGCGGAGATCTTCATCGCGGGCTGCTCATTGCGCCAACGGGTGCGGAGTTCGAGGGCTCCCTCGGTCACCTTCGCGGTCGGCACTGTCCAGACGCTGTCCTCCACGCGCGTCGTGAGGAAGGACCAGTAATGTTCGACCACACCGGGGAAGGTCCGCTTGTAGTCGACCCGGAGCGCGGTCGTCTCGGATTCCCGGGGCGTCACCAGCTTCATCTGGCGAGCTTTGGCGGCGTCGAACTCGACGGTCATGTCACGGTCGAGCTTGATCTGCGGCGCCGCGAGCAGGGCGCGTCCGCGGGACTGCGGACCATGAGCGCCCGGGACCTGCATCCAGTAGGCCAGCGACCAGGTGCCGGCCGGCAGGTTAAGGGTGAAGACGCCGGGGTTGTTCCAGTCCTCGAAGCCGAGTGCCCAGTCGCTCAGGTAGGGGTGAGACTCCTGGTCGGAGGTCCCGATCAGGTTTCCGTCGCCCTTGTAGATCTCGCCCGAACGGTCCTTGGGCACGACCGTGAGCTTGAAGATCTGGTTGGCGGTGGCGAAGCCGACGGCAGTGTGGGCGAGACGGGTGCCCGCCGCCGAGGCATCGATACGTGCGTCGTAACTGGTCCCGCGGGCGGCCTTGTCGACGTTCGCGGTCACGGTCACCGCGCTGGTGCCGTGCGCCGGAACGGTGACCTTGTCCTTCGACAGGGTGAACAGGCCGGCCGGGGCCTTCGACGACGAGACCGCGAGGTCCAATTCCACCGGGCTGTCGCCGGTGTTGGTGTACGTCACCGTCTTGTCGGCTGTGTCGCCGGGCTCGGCGGGCCAGGCGTGCTCGCCCAGGGAGACCGTGCCGGTGGCGAAGAGGGTGGCCTTGGTCGCCGCCGCGGCGTCGACCCGGCCGGCCCCCGCCTGGAAGGCGGTGTAGTCCGGGGTCGGCTTGGAGGTGCTGACCAGGGCGTCCTTCAGCTGCTGCCCGGTCCAGTCGGGGTGCTCGGCGGCCAGCAGTGCGGCAGCTCCGGCGACATGCGGAGTCGCCATCGAGGTGCCGCTCATCTTCACATAGTCACCGGATCCGCCGACGTGCCGCGAGAGGGCGGCGAGAATGCCGACACCGGGAGCGGTGATCTCGGGCTTGACCGCGCTGTCCGACCAGCGGGGGCCGCGGCTGGAAAAGTCGGCCAGCTTGTCGTTGCTGTCCACGGCACCGACGGTCAGCGCCGCGTCCGCGGCGCCGGGCGCGGCGACCGTCTTCGCCTTCGGGCCCGAGTTGCCCGCGGCGATGGTGAACAGCGTGCCGGTCTCGGCACTGAGCCGGTTGACGGCCTGGCTGAGCGGGTCGGACCCGTCGGACTCGCTCCCGCCCAGGCTCATGCTGATGACCTTGGCGTGCGCGTCCCGGGCGGCCCACTCCATACCGGCCAGGATCCAGGACTGCTGTCCCTGGCCCTGATCGTTGAGGACCTTGCCCACGTGCAGCCGGACGCCGGGGGCGACGCCCTTCTCCTTGCCGCCGGAGGCCGCGCCGGTACCGGCGATGGTGGAGGCCACATGGGTGCCGTGTCCGTTGCCGTCCACGGCGTCTGTGTCGGCCTCTTGGGGACCGCCACCGCCGTCGGGGTCCTCACGTACGAAGCTGGTCGCCTCGGCGACCTGGCCGACCAGGTCGGGGTGAGTGTCGTCGATGCCGGTGTCCAGCACGGCGACGTCCACGCCCTTGCCGGTGTTGCCGCCGGCCCACGCCTCGGGTGCACCGATCTGCGCGGTCGAGTCGGCGAGGGTCGCCTTGACCTTGCCGTCCAGCCAGATCTTGGAGATGCCGCCGGCCAGGGTGGGCTTGGGTGCGGGCTTGGCGAGGAGGGTGTTGCTGGGGGCCAGCTTGGATGCGCTCACCCCGGAGGTGATCGCCGACCAGAACTCGGTTGCCTTGCCGTGGTCCTCGGTGAGGGCCGCACCGTTGATGCTGGAAAGGGTGCGGACCCGGGTCGCGCCGCGTGGTGCGGCCTGTGCGCGGGCGGCAGCAGTGCTGGTGTAGGTGACGATGAGCGGCAGCCGGCTCACCCGGGCGTTGTCGTAACCGTCGGCCACCAGCTGGGTGACGTTGAAGAGTTCCTTGTCGAGGAGACCGGCGGAGACGTACGGCGCGGCCGACTCGGGGTACACATACAGGTCCTTGCCGACCGTGTCGGTGTGCGCGGCGATGGGCTCACCGTGCGGACCGCTCACCGTCAAGGTGCCGGCGCCCCCGGCGGGCGTGACCTCCACCTTGTCACCGGTGATCAGGGTGACGGTACGAGGAACGGACTGCGCGGCCGCCGCGGCCGGGTCGGACGCACCGGCCGGCGCCGTGCTCTCCAACTGCCGTACGGGCTGCGCGTCTGCGGATGTCGTGACCGAAAGGGACAGCATGGCCGCTGTGATGCCGAGCGCCGTCAGCCTCGCTCTACGAGAGGATATGAGAGGCAATTTGAGATTCCTCCATGGCTTTACGTGTTCTTAACTGGAGCATCGTGTTCCTTTGATTCGCGGTCAGCCATGGAGGAGGGGTGTCGCAGTTGGGCATGGCGCAGATGCGACATCCGGACAACTGCGGGGCACAGCGGCAACGCACACACTGCGGTTGCGGTTCGTGGACCTGATACGCGCTCGTGTTCCGCGTCAGGCGAACATCTCGGAGGCCGGCCTTGCGCCCTCGGTCGACGGCGCCGGCTTTGGCCGTGCTTGCGCCGGGGAACACCGATTCCGCCCGACGTCAGTCCCCACCGGCACTCAGCTTGTCGTTCAACCTCGCCGGGTCACCTGACCTGCTGATCTTGGTGCGGGCGGCGAAGTACGAGGACAGCAGCCCGATCACGTACAGCGGGACCACCGCGACGAAGCCGGCAATCATCCGGGTGGTCACCAGGAACGGCAGCGAGGGGACGCCCATGACTTCGAGGACGTCCGTCTCCTCGCTGATCCGCATCGCGCCCAGCTGCGCCGTGAACCCGGCGCCCACCGTCGCGGACATTGCGAGCCCCGCCCCGCCACCAGCGGAGCGATCTCCCGGGTGTGGAAGTACGCCGAGAGGAACGCCACGAAGTTGGGGGTGGCGAGCTGGTTGAGTGCGGCGTACCCCTGGAGGCCCATCTCCGTGCCGGTGAAGAACGACAGGAAGGCGATGACGCCGACAAGCCGCAGGGTGCTTTGTCACGTTAAAGGTGAACATGAGGTGATCTTGGCTTGGGAGGCGTCGGAAGGGGGCAGTCGTGTCGACGGTGCCACCGGCGTACACCGGTCACCGGTGCAGGGTGATGCCGCACCAAAGCCGGATGCACCGGGACGCGGATGCGGCGTACATCTCCCTCGCCGAGCCCCAATCCGAGCTGGTGCGCGGCCAGGTCGTCCGCCTGGCCACCGAGGTGGACCTCGCACTCCTCGGCGTGCACGCCGAGGCCTTGCTGTGGATCACCGTGCAGCCCGCCGCGCTGGAGGAGACCGCCGAGACCCTCACCACCCACCCGCAGGTCCGGTTCACCGCCGCGACGACGGGCCCCGCCAACCTCCGAGATGTTCGCCTGACGCGGACCACGAGCGCGTATCAGGTCCACGGACCGCAAACGCGAGGTCCAGCCCAACAACGCGCTCCAGTGGCGCATGATCCGCGACGCCCACGAACTCGGCGCCGCCGTCTACGACCTGCGCGGCATCACCGACACCCTGGACCACGACAACCATCTGCTGGGTCTGCTGCGCTTCAAGGCCGGCACCGGCGGTGAGGCGGTCGAGTATCTGGGGGAGTGGGACCTCCCGCTCAACCGCGTCCTGCACAAGGCCCTCGACCTGTACATGGCGCGCCGCTGAGGTCCCGAACACCCCTTACGACGGTCCGAGCGAGCGCTGCCTCACCCTCGCCAGATGCCCGGTGAACACCTCACGGGCGTCCGGGGTCAGCGTGCGCAGGGCCACCATGGCTGTGATCACCACGTCGCACAGCTCGGCCTGTACGTCGTCCCAGTCGTGGGTGACGCCCTTGCGCGGGTTCCGGCCGGTCGCCCCGATCACCGCTTGGGCGACCTCACCGACCTCCTCCGAGAGCTTCAGCACACGCATCAGCACCGTGGCTTCCTGCGCGTCCGAGGCCTCTTGCGGTCTGTTCGCCTCCAGCCAGGCCCACAGGTCGTCGATGGAATCCCAGAGGTCGGTCCGCGTGTCCTGATCGGTCATGCACGCAGCCTGTCACGCGCGTGGCTACTCCTCGAACAGCGGCTCCTGCTCGCCCTCCGCCGCCTTCCGCACCCGCTGGTTCCGCATCCCGATCACCACCGACGTGACCGCCCCCGTCACCGCCAGTGCCGTCGGGACCATCCAGCCGCGATTGAAGATGTTGCCGAAGGCGTGGTCGAGGGAGAGCCGGCCGGGGCCCGCGACGGCGAGGCCCGCCGCAGCCATACCGACGGTGAACGCGTGCTCGTAGCCGCCGTTCATGGCGAAGAAGCCGTTGGGCAGGTGGACCGCCGCCGCGCCCGCCATCGCACCGGCCGCCGCCGCACCCGCGGCCGGTGTGGCCAGGCCCAGTGCCACCAGCGTGCCGCCGCCCGCCTCCGCGAGCCCCGCCGCCGTGGCACTGGCCCGCCCCGGCTCGTAACCGATGGACCCCATGAACTGGCCGGTCCCCTTGATGCCGTGCCCGCCGAACCAGCCGAACAGCTTCTGCGTGCCGTGCGCGGCCAGCACACCGCCGGTACCCAGTCGGAGCAACAGCAGCCCCAGATCACGTCGGTCGTAACACGCCACGGTGACTCCCCATGCGGTCGGGTGGACGGCAGGAACCCGGGTACCGCCCGGGTATCCACCGTCGCACCGGTGCGGCCCGCGCAGCCCGTCCGGGCCGCCGTTCGGGTGGCGGACGCGCGGGAGCGATGTGAGTCTGACTGCCATGACGATTCAGACTGGCAAGCTCAGCGATCCGGCCGTCCGGGCCTTCGTGACCGCAGTCAACGCCCATGACCGCGAGGCCTTCCTGTCCATCCTCGCGCCGGGCGCGACCATGGCGGACGACGGCTCCGACCGGGACCTCGCCGAGTGGATCGACCGGGAGATCTTCTCCTCGCACGGCCACATGGAGGTGGACAACGAGTCCCGCGGCGGCCGTGCCCTCGTCGCCCGGTACAGCAACGACACCTGGGGCGAGATGCGGACCACGTGGTCCTTCACCGTCGAGGACGACGGCCGGATCTCCCGCTTCGAGACCGGTCAGGCGTAACAGTCCATTGTGCCGAGGGGGTTGCCTTCGAGTGCGCTTCAACTCCTAGCGTCCATGGTATGCAGACCAACAGTGGGATCAGCACCAGGACACTCGGACGCAGCGGCATCGAGGTCAGCGCCCTCGGTTTCGGCTGCTGGGCCATCGGCGGGGAGTGGCAGGACGCCGACGGACAGCCGCTCGGCTGGGGCAAGGTGGACGACGAGGAGTCCGTACGGGCCGTGCGCCGCGCCCTCGACCTCGGCGTCACCTTCTTCGACACCGCGGACACCTATGGCGCCGGGCACAGCGAGCGCATCCTCGGCCGCGCCCTCGGCATGCGCCGGGACGAGGTCGTCGTCGCCACCAAGTGGGGCAATCTCTTCGACGAGGACACCCGCACCAGCACCGGCCAGGACGACACCCCGGAGTACGCCCGCAGCGCGCTCACCGCCTCCCTGCGCCGCCTCGGCACCGACCACGTCGATCTGTACCAACTGCACATCTCCGACGCCGACCCGAAGCGCGCGGCCGAACTTCGCGACGCCTGCGAGGAGTTCGTCGCCGAGGGACTCGTCCGCGCCTACGCCTGGAGCACCGACGACCCCGACCGCGCCGCCGTCTTCGCCGAGGGCGAGCACTGTACGGCCGTACAGCACGCGTTGAACGTCCTCCAGGACGCGCCCCGACTGGTCGCGCTGTGCGAGGAGTTGAACCTGGCCAGCGTCAACCGCAGCCCGCTGGCGATGGGCCTGCTCAGCGGCAGGCACACCGCCGGGCGGGTGCTGGAGGCCGGCGACATCCGCAACACGCCGCCCGCCTGGCTGCCGGGCTTCAAGCGTGGCGCCGGGGCCGACGAGGACTGGCTCGCCCGTGTCGAGGCGCTGCGGGACGTCCTCACCAGCGGCGGCCGTACGCCCGCCCAGGGCGCCCTCGCCTGGCTGTGGGCGCGCAGCCCGCGTACCGTCCCGATCCCGGGCTTCCGTACGGTCGCCCAGGCCGAGGAGAACGCGGGCGCCCTTGCTCACGGGCCGCTCACCGTCGGG
>NZ_JBIAQV010000021.1:39309-138516 GCF_042889305.1 Streptomyces sp. NPDC002619
GCAGTTGACCGAGGTCGACCGTCTGCTCGGGCGGTGAGCGGGCCGCCCCTCACCGGGAGGTCAGGCGCTGCTCGGCCAGGGAGATCTGCCCGGCCTTGAAGGTGGCTACGCGCGGGGCGCGGTCGCCCAGGCCGAGGAGAACGCGGGCACCCTCGTCCACGGGCCGCTCACCGTCGGGCAGTTGACCGAGGTCGACCGTCTGCTCGGGCGGTGAGCGGGCCGCCCCTCACCGGGAGGTCAGGCGCTGCTCGGCCAGGGAGATCTGCCCGGCCCTGATGGTGGCTACGCGCGGAGCGCGGCGCGCGATGGCGGAGTCGTGGGTGACCATGACGAAGGTCAGCCCGTGCTCCCGCCACAGCCCTTCGAGCAGGCCCATGATGTCGTCGCGGGTGCCCTCGTCGAGGTTGCCGGTGGGCTCGTCGGCGAGCAGCACCTTCGGCCGCTTGACCAGCGCGCGGGCGATCGCGACGCGCTGCTGCTGGCCCCCGGACAGTTCGGACGGGACGTGCCGGAGGCGCTCGCCGAGGCCGACCGAGCGCAGCGCCTCGGCCGCGCGCTCACGGCGTTCGGCGGGCTGCACGCCGAGCGGGACCAGGGCGGTCTCGACGTTCTCCTGGGCGGTGAGCGTCGGGATCAGGTTGAACGCCTGGAAGATGATGCCGATCTTCTCGGCGCGCAGCCGGGTCAGCCGGGCCTCGCCGATCGTGGCGAGGTCGACGCCGTCCAGCTCGACGCTGCCGGAGGTGGGGCGGTCCAGGCCGCCGATCATCTGCAGGAGGGTGGACTTGCCGCCGCCCGTGGGGCCCTGGATGACGAGCTGGTCGCCGTCCTCGATGGAGAGGTCGACGCCGCGCAGTGCCTCCACCGTCTCCTTGCCGCGCGTGTAGCGCTTGCTGACGCCGCTGAGTCTGTACATGGGTGCTCCGTTGAGGTCGTGGGAGAGGGGCGGGGCGCCGCGTCTCGGGGGGAGTGGAGGCGGCGCCCCGGCTTGGGGGTGTGCTACGACACGCTGCGCAGCGCGTCCGCCGGGCGCATCCGGGACGCGCGCCAGCCGCCCATGGCACCGGCGATCAGACCGCCGGCGACCGCGAGACCCACCGCGAGCGCGATGGTGGTCGGCGAGACCGGCGCGGACAGCGCAATCTCCATGGTGTTCGACGCGGACTGCCGGCCGGGCCCGCCGCCCATGCCGCCGCCGGGTCCGCCGCCCGTCCCGCCGAGCTGCGCGGTCAGCTTCGGGCTGATCGCTGTCACCGTGTACGCCGCGACCAGGCCCAGCGCGATGCCGAGGGCGCCGCCGATGAGTCCGTTGACGAGGGATTCGCCGACCACCTGCCGGGTGACCTTGCGGCTCGGCCAGCCCAGCGCCTTCAGGGTGCCGAACTCCCGCACCCGCCGGGACACGGCCGAGGAGGTCAGCAGCGCCGCCACCAGGAACGCCGCGGCCAGCACCGCGACCGACAGCCACTTGCCGACGCCGGCCGCCAGATCGGAGGCGGTGGACAGCGAGCCCGAGACGGTGGAGGCGAGATCGGAGGACGTGGTGACCGTCGTACCGGAGATATTGCTCTGGATGGTCTTCTTGACGACGGCGATCTGCTGGGAGTCGGTCGCCTTGACGTAGATGGTGGTGACCTTGTTCTTCGCGTCGCCCAGCGTCTGCGCCTGCTTGAGCGGCAGATAGACGTCGGTCGTGGACTCGCTGCTGTCCGGCGTCGCGACGCCGATGACTGTGTACTTGGTGCCGGAGATCTTGAAGGTCGAGCCGACCTTGTACTTCTTCTCCTTGGCGTACGACTTGCTCACGACCGCGACCTTCGCGTCGGTCTGTGCCGCCGTGAACGTCCGGCCGGAGGTGATCTTCATCGCGGCGAGCGGGCCGAGGTCCTGGTCGGTGACGTCGACGCCGGCCACGGAGTAGCTGTTGACGTTGAAGTCGGCGCCGCCGCCCTGCACCTGCGGCTGACCGCTCCCGCCGCCGGCACCGGGACCACCGCCGGTGTCACCACCGGAGCTCTGCGCCTTGCCCCGGGTGAAGGAGCCGTCGACCTTGGTCACGTTCAGGGAGAGCGCGCCGACCGCGCCCGCGACGCCCTTCTGGGCCGCGACCTGTGCGACCAGCGAGGACTTCAGGGCCTGACCACCCTGCGTCATCACCCGGTCCGAACTCTGGGTGGACGTGGAGCTCGACTTGGCGTCGAACCGGAAGCTCGGCCCCTGCGAGCTCCCGCTCCCCGGCGCCGTCCGGGCCTTGGTGACCGTCATGTCGGTGCCGAGGCCGTAGAGGGACTTGAGGACCTTGTCCTGAGCCTGCTGCATACCGGCCGACACCGAGTCGACGGTGATGACCAGCGCGATACCGAGCGCCAGACCCAGTGCGATGACCAGGGCCGCCTTCTTTCTGCGGCCCAGTTCGCGCTTGAGATAGATGCCAAACATCCCGTTCCTCGAAGGTTCTTGGCGCCCGCTGTGGGCGCGGCCACAACCTAGGGACGAACCTTTGCGGGGGGCTGAGCACGGGGTGTGCGAGGCCTGAGAAAGTGAACACTAGGGGCCAGATTTTCATAAGACAGTAAATTCCTAGGCCGTAGAGGGGTTCCTCCCAGGAAAACGCTGTTGGGTGGCGTGTACGGTCCCGGAATGCGCGATTCCACTCGGCTCACGCGACGTGCCGCCCTCGGACTCACGGCCGCCGCCCTTCCCCTGTCCGCGGCCCCCTCCGCCTCCGCCGCCCCGCGCGTCGTCGGCGGGGAACGGCTGGCCCGTGACGGAATCCAGGTGCGGGGTGCCACGGGGCTGCCGGGGAAGCTCACGGCACGCTCCTGGCTCCTCGCCGACGCCGCGAGCGGGGAGGTGCTCGCCTCGTACGGGGCGCACCGGCGGCTGGCGCCGGCGTCCACGCTGAAGATGCTGTTCGCGGACACCCTGCTGAAGAAGTTCGCGCGGACCGACCGGCACCAGGTCACCGACGCCGACCTCGCCGACATCCCCTACGGCTCCAGCCTGGTCGGGATCAAGCCCGGGATCACCTACACCGTCGAGCAGTTGTGGCAGGGCGTGTTCCTGCGCTCCGGGAACGACGCGGTGCACGTGCTCGCCCACATGAACGGCGGGGTCGCGCGGACGGTCGCCGAGATGCAGGCCAGGGCCGAGGATCTGCAGGCCCTGGACACCCATGTGGTCAGCCCCGACGGCTTCGACCACCCGGGCCAGCTGTCGTCGGCGTACGACCTGACGCTGTTCGCCCGGCACGGGCTGGCGGACGACGACTTCCGCGCCTACTGCCGCACGCGGACCGCCGACTTCCCGGCCGGCGGGAAGAAGACGTTCCAGATCCAGAACACCGACCGGCTGCTGACGGGGGCGTGGGGCCTGGGCACGTACGACGGCCTGATCGGGGTGAAGAACGGCTACACCAGCGACGCCGGCAACACCTTCACCGGTGCGGCCACCCGCGGCGGCCGCACCCTCCTGGTCACCGTGATGCACCCCGCCAACGGCAGCAACGCCGTCTACGAGGAGACCGCCGCACTGCTCGACTGGGGCTTCGACAAGGGGAGTTCGCTCCGTCCGGTGGGCACGCTGGTCACTCCGCTGAGCGAGGGCGGCGCCCCGAACCCCGCGGCCCGACCGGCCCAGGAGGCAGCGAGCGCCCCGGTCCCGGCGGCCAAGGGCACATCGTCCTGGCGCCTGCTGGAGGGAGCCACGGGAGCGGTCGCGGTGCTGGGTGCGGGCGCGTTGGCGCTACGGCGGCGCAGGGCGACGACGGCCGGAACCGACCGGAAGGGCAGGCACCGCGGCTGAGCGCCCCGCGCCTTCGCCGGACGGCTTTCGCGGCAGCCGTTCCACCCGCCGGTGCGTACCCCGCGGTCCCTCGCGAGGTCCACCCCCAACCCGGCTCGGTGGAACGGCTGCCGACTCCCCCTCGGAATGGTCAACGGAACCCGTGTGCCTCAACTGTGAAGCTCTCGTGTAGGTAAGTTGAGCATAAGGCCCTGACCGGCTGCAATGGTCCGGAGGTTTCAACTCCGTTTGTGCAAGTTGACGAGTTGACGAATTAGGTTGCCTGTCGCGGGAGTTCTCAGCCCCGCCCGACGTACGGCATCGCCGTCGCCAGCACCGTCGCGAACTGCACGTTCGCCTCCAGCGGCAGCTCCGCCATGTGCCGTACGGTGCGTGCCACATCGGCGACGTCCATCACCGGCTCGGGCGCGACCTGACCGTTGGCCTGGAGCGCACCCGTCTGCATGCGCGCCGTCATGTCGGTCGCCGCGTTGCCGATGTCGATCTGCCCGACGGCGATCCGGTACGGCCGCCCGTCCAGCGACAGCGACTTGGTCAGGCCGGTCAGCGCGTGCTTGGTCGCGGTGTAGGCCACCGAGTGGGGGCGGGGCGTGTGGGCGGAGATCGAGCCGTTGTTGATGATCCGGCCGCCCTGCGGATCCTGCTCCTTCATCTGCCGGTACGCCGCCTGCGCACACAGGAACGCCCCGTTGAGGTTGGTGTCCACCACGTGCCGCCACGCGTCGTACGGCAGCTCCTCGACCGGGACCCCGCCCGGGCCGAAGGTCCCCGCGTTGTTGAACAGCAGGTCGACCCGCCCGAAGTGGTCCCGCACGGCGGCGAAGAGTTCCGCGACCTCGTCCGGCCGCGCGACATCGGTGGGTACGGCGAGAGCGGCGCTCTCGGGAACCAGCGCGGCCGTCTCCTCCAGCGTCTGAGCACGCCGCCCGGCCAGCGCCACCGACCAGCCGGCGCGCAGCAGTTCCACGGCCACCGCCCGCCCGATGCCGGAACCGGCACCGGTCACCACCGCGATCCTCGATTGTTTGGCATTCATGGGGCCGCAGCCTAGGGAGCCCCTCGGCTCAGGTCACGCTTCGCCGGGGTAGCGCACCCCGGTCAGCTCCCGCACCCGGTCCAGGGTCCGCATCACCGCGAGCGTGCCGTCCAGCGGGACGAGCGGCGACTCGGTTTCGCCGGCGCGCAGCGCGCGCATCACCTCCCGCGCCTCGTGCCGCATCGTCTGCCGCGGCCCGTCGGCCGGGTCGAGACCGAACTCCTCCGGGTCACGGCCGTCGCGGTGCAGGACGAACCGCTCGGGGTGGAAGAACCCGGACGGCACGTCGATGCGGCCGTGCGACCCGGTCACCGACGCGGTGATGGCCGTACCGCCGACGATCGAGCAGTGCACCGAGGCCAGCGCGCCGCTCTCCCACGCGAGCAGGGCGCCCGTCTGGAGGTCGACGCCCTCCTCGGAGAGCACCGCGCGCGCCGTGACGTCCGCCGGTTCGCCGAGCAGCAGCTGCGCGAACGACACCGGGTAGACCCCGAGGTCGAGCAGCGCGCCCCCGCCCAGCGCGGGGTTGCGCAGTCGGTGCGCGGGCGGGAAGGGACCCTCGAGACCGAAGTCGGCCTGCACGGTGCGCACTTCGCCGATCGCGCCTTCGCGGACCAGTGCCTTCAGCCGCTGGATCAGGGGGTTGCAGTACATCCACATCGCTTCCATCAGGAAGCTGCCGCGCTCCTTCGCCAGCGCGACCAGTTCCTCGGCCTCGCGCGAGTTCAGCGTGAACGCCTTCTCGCACAGCACGTTCCGCCCGGCCTCCAGACACAGCCCGGCGGCCGCCCGGTGCGCCGAGTGCGGCGTGGCGACGTACACGACATCGATGTCCTCGTCCCGCGCCAGCGACTCCCAGTCGCCGTACGCCCGGCCGATCCCGAACCGCTCGGCGAACGCCCGGGCCGAGTCCTGGCTGCGCGACGCCACTGCCACGATCTCCGCGTCGGGCAGATCCACCAGGTCCGCCGCGAACGCGGCCGCGATCCCGCCCGTCGCCAGGATCCCCCACCGCACGCTCTGCTCCGCCATCCCGGCCCGCCCTCGCTCGTGTGACCTCGGCACTGTGTACGAGCTGAGAGCATAGGTGCCGGTTCAACCAAAGGCATCGGAAGGGGAGGGGCACATGGCGGAGCACGCGGCGGCGTCGACACCGGAACGGGAACAGGGCCCGGCGGTCCGCAAGCCCGCCGGCCGCGCGGCACGCCGTACCGGCGTCCTCGTCACGGTCGTCCTCGGTGGCCTCACCGCCACGCCCCCGCTCGCGATGGACATGTACCTTCCGTCCCTGCCGGAGGTCACCCGCTCCCTGCACGCGCCCGCCGCGACGGTCCAGCTCACGCTCACCGCATGCCTCGCCGGGATGGCGCTCGGCCAGCTGGTGGTCGGCCCGATGAGCGACCGCTGGGGCCGCCGCCGCCCGCTCCTCGCCGGTCTCGCCGTCTACCTCGTCGCCACCGCCCTGTGCGCACTCGCCCCGAACGTCGAGACGCTGGTCGCGTTCCGGCTGGCGCAGGGCCTCGCGGGCGCCGCCGGGATCGTCATCGCCCGGGCCGTCGTACGCGACCTGTACGACGGGGTGGCGATGGCCCGCTTCTTCTCCACCCTGATGCTGATCTCCGGCGTCGCCCCGATCGTGGCCCCGCTGATCGGCGGACAGATCCTCCGTGTGACCGACTGGCGCGGCGTGTTCGTGGTCCTGACGGTCGTCGGAGCCGTCCTCGCGGCAGTCGTCCGGGCGCGGCTGCCCGAGACCCTGCCGCCCGCCGAACGCCACGCGGGAGGCGTCGGCGAGGCCCTGCGCGCGATGCGCGGCCTGCTCACCGACCTGCCCTTCACCGGCTACATGCTCGCGGGCGGCTTCGCCTTCGCCGCGCTGTTCGCATATATAGCGGCGTCTCCTTTTGTCATCCAGGAGATCTACGGCGCCTCTCCGCAGACCTTCAGCCTGCTGTTCGGCCTCAACTCGGTCGGGCTGGTCGTCGCCGGGCAGGTCAACGGCAAGCTGCTGGTCGGCCGGGTGAGCCTGGACAAGGTGCTGGCCGCAGGGCTCGCGGTCACCGTCCTGGCCGCGACCGCCCTGCTGCTGATGTCCACCGGCGCCTTCGGGCACGTCGGCCTCGGGCCCGTCGCCGCCGCGCTGTTCGTGCTGATGTCCGCGATGGGCGTGACCCTCCCCAACGCCCAGTCGCTCGCCCTGCTGCGCACCCGACACGCCGCCGGCTCGGCCTCCGCGCTGCTCGGCACCTCCTCCTTCCTCGTCGGCGCGATCGCCTCGCCGCTCGTCGGCGTCGCCGGTGAGCACACCGCCGTACCGATGGCCGTCGTCCAACTGGCGGGCGCGCTGGTGGCGCTGGCCTGCTTCATGGGAATGTGCCGACCCTGGAACGCCCGTGCGAGTGTGAAGGGAGCGGGGAGCTGAGCGCACCGAGACTGCGCGTCGACACACCGGAAAAGGCCGGGCTCGACCCCACGGAACTGCGGCACCTGGTCCGCGAGGCGCACGACCTCACCACCGGCGACCACCCCTGGGCGCCGGGTGTCGTCGTGGTCGCCGGACGCGGCCCGGTGATCGCCGTCCAGGAGGCGGCCGGCTTCGCGGTGCGCTACGCCTCCTACGACCCCATCACCGACACCGGTGTCGAACTGCCGCGCGCCGTCCGGGTGCCGGCGACCGTCGACACCCCCTTCGACCTGGCCTCCCTCACCAAGCTGTGCACGTCGGTGGCCGCCGTGCAGCAGATCGAGCGGGGCACCCTCGGCATGGACGCCCGCGTCGGCGACTACCTGCCGGAGTTCCGGGCGGCCGCCAGGCACGGCATCACCGTACGGCAGCTGCTCACCCACACCTCAGGGCTGCGCCCCGAACTCCCGTTGTACGACTGCCGGGACGACGCGCAGCGGCTGGCCCTGCTGCGCGTGGAGCCGCCGACGGGGGAGCCGGGGACGTATCTCTACTCCGACCTGAACATGCTGCTGCTCCAGTTCGCCCTCGAACGCGTCACCGGCCGCACGCTCGACGTCCTCGTCCACGAGGGGATCACCCGGCCGCTGGGCATGACGGCGACCGGCTTCGGACCGTGCCCCGGGGCGGCCGCCACGGAGTACCAGCGGCGGCCCTGGGCCAAGGCGGACCGCGGGATGCTGCGGGGCGTGGTCCACGACGAGAACGCCTGGGCGCTGGGTGGGGTCGCGGGCCACGCGGGCCTGTTCTCCACCGGCAGGGACCTCGCGGTGTTCTGCCGGACCCTGCTCGCGGGCGGCTCGTACGGCCCCGCCCGCATACTCGGCCCCGACCTCGTGGAGCTTCTGCTGACCGCGCCGGGGCTGGGCTTCGCCGTGGACCAGCCCTGGTTCATGGGCGAGCTGGCGGGCAGCGGAGCGGCGGGCCACACGGGCTTCACGGGCACGTCGCTCGTCCTCGACCCGATGACAGAGACATTCCTGGTGATCCTGGCGAACACGGTGCATCCGGTGAGACGACCGGCGGACAGCGGGCCGCGGGCGAACCTGGCGACGCGGTTGGCGCGGGCGGTCAGGGGGACCTGACGCTTCGCTGGAAGTGCCGCGATATGTCGTCGATCGTCTGCGGCACGTATGTGGCTGGTCGCGCCCGCGCGGCGGAGCCGCATATTGGCACAGCCCCGCGCCCCTTTGGGGCGCTACCCCGGCCCTTTTAGAATCGCCAGGTGAACGCCCCAGTCTCCCCGTCCGACACCCTCCGCTCCGCGCTCACGGAGTTGCTCGACGGGCTCCCGCCCAAACAAGCCGCCGGAGCCGTCGAGAGGCTGATCGCCAACTACCGCGGCCGTACCCCGACCGACACGCCGATCCTCAGGGACCGCGCCGATGTGGCCGCGTACGCCGCCTACCGCATGCCCGCGACCTTCGAGGCCGTGCGCACGGCGCTGGACGCGTTCGCGGCGGCCGTGCCCGCGTGGATCCCGGGCAGCCATGTGGACGTCGGCGGCGGCACCGGCGCGGCCACCTGGGCGGTCAGCGCCACCTGGGACGGCACCCGCCCGGTGACCGTGCTCGACTGGGCCGAGCCCGCGCTCGCCCTCGGCCGGGAGCTCGCCGCCGCCAACCCGGCGCTCCGGGACGCCCACTGGCAGCGCGCCCGCATCGGCGCCGCGCTCACCCTCGACCCCGTCGACCTCGTCACCGTCTCCTACGTCCTCAACGAACTCGCCGGACCCGACCGCGCCGCGCTCGTCGACGCCGCCGCGTCCGCCGCGCAGGCCGTCGTGATCGTCGAGGCCGGCACACCCGACGGCTACGCCCGCGTGATCGAGGCCCGCGACCGGCTGGTCCGCGCCGGGTTCCACGTCGCCGCGCCCTGTCCGCACAGCGCCGCCTGCCCCATCGTCCCCGGCACCGACTGGTGCCACTTCTCCGCGCGGGTCAGCCGCTCCTCCCTGCACCGGCAGGTCAAAGGCGGCTCACTGCCGTACGAGGACGAGAAGTTCAGCTACGTCGCCGCCACCCGCCTCCCGGCCGACCCGGCGCCCGCCCGCGTGGTCCGCCGCCCGCAGATCCGCAAGGGCCAGGTGATCCTCGACCTGTGCGAGGCCGACGAGCAGCTGCGCCGCACGACGGTCACCAAACGCCACGGCGACCTGTACAAGGCGGCCCGGGACTCGGACTGGGGCGACCGCTGGCCCCCGGCGGACGCCTAGGGCCCCTTCGCGAGACGCCCCGTCTCACCCCCCTGGTAGCTTCGGCCCCATGGTCAAGAAGCCCGTCCCCGACGCCACCCGCCGCAGCGAGAGGTCCCGGCGCGCGATCTACGCCGCCGCCCTCGCGCTCGTCGCCGAGGCCGGGTACCCGAAGACCACCGTCGAGGGGATCGCCGCCCGGGCCGGGGTCGGCAAGCAGACCATCTACCGGTGGTGGTCGTCCAAGGCGGACGTACTCCTCGAGGCCTTTCTCGACCTGGGCGAGCAGGCCGCCCGCGACCTCGGGCAGGAGCCGTACGTGATCCCGGACACGGGTGATCTCGCCGCCGACCTCAAGACCGTCCTGCGGGCCACGGTCGACGAGCTGCTCGACCCCCGCTTCGAGGCTCCCGCCCGTGCCCTGGCCGCCGAGGGCCTGGTCAACGAGCCGCTCGGCCGCGAGTTCGTCGCGAAGCTCCTCGAACCCCAGCTCCAGCTGTACGTCGACCGGCTGCGCTCCGCGCAGGACGCGGGTGCCGTACGCCCCGAGGTGGACCCGCGCATCGCCCTGGAACTCTTCGTCTCGCCCCTCGCCCAGCGCTGGCTCCAGCACACCGGACCGATCTCGTACGACTACACGGACACCCTGGTCGACTACGCCCTGTACGGCCTCGCCCCGCGCTGACCACCGCCTTGGTCGGGAGCGGCGCGGGATGGTGCGACTATTGATCCCATTGAACCTATTGCACACGGCGTTGACACGATGGCGAGGCGAGGGGATATATGAGCGCGACGTTCGGCGGCCGGACCGGCAGGCAGGGCAAACTCTCCCAGTGGTTGCGCGGACGCCGTCCACAGGCGGCCGCCGACGACGGAGGCCGTGAGGCCCTGCTGCTCGCCGCCGCCGACGCGGGACTGCCCCTGGCGCCCGCCGCGCACCCCGCACCGGGCTACGGCTGTTCCTGCGACCGCGTCGGCTGTCCCACCCCCGCCCGGCACCCGGTGTCGTTCGCCTGGCAGACGCAGTCCACCACCGACCGCGCCCAGATCGAGCGCTGGGCCCGGCACCAGCCGCAGGCCAACTTCATCACCGCGACCGGCATGACGCACGACGTCCTGGACGTCCCCCTGGAAGCCGGCCGGGAAGCGCTGGAGCGCCTCGACTCCGCCGGCGTCGAGACCGGCCCGGTCGCCGAGAGCGACGACGGCCGCATGCTGTTCTTCACCCTCACCCGGGGCACGCCCGAGGACGAGGACGAGTGGTGGCCCTGCGAGCTGGACTGCCACCCCGAGACCATGGACGAGCACCCCGGCCTGCGCTGGCACTGCCGCGGCTCGTACGTGCTCGTACCGCCCGCCCGGCTCCCCGGCGACGACGACCGGACGATCCGCTGGGTACGCGGCCCGGAACACGCCCTCCCCGACCCGCTGAGCCTCCTGGAAACCCTCACGGACGCCTGCGCCCGCCACGCCGCCGCGGAACCCTGCCACGGGACGTCGGCCTGGCCCCTGCCCCACTGACGTCGGGCTCTACTCGCCCTGCGCCGCCGTAAGCCCCTGGATGCGCCCCAGCAGCGACACGTCGCCGGTGTCCGTGCCCCGCTTCGGGTCCACGGCGATCTCGTTCGAGACGAACTCCAGCGTCAGGGACTGCTTGATCTCGCCCTTCGTCAGGGCCTGGACGTCCTTGTTCGGGGTCGGGACCGAGGCGCCCGCGGCGGCGGTGCGCTTCTCGTAGTGGTGCGAGGTGAAGAACACCAGCGCCCCGCCGTCCGCCGTGCGCAGCGCCAGCGGGGCGTAGTCCCCGTTCGTCAGCGGCTCGTCGATGTACTGCGTGGCGAGTCCCGGCCTGCTGGCCTCCTTCGCCCGCGTCGCGCGCCACCCGCTGGTGTGCAGACCGGCCGCGAAACCGCTGCCGCCGCTCTTCAGGTACGTCGTGTACCGCGCACTCAAGTCCTGCGGCCGTACGGCCATTTCGGGAGAGTCGGCCGGTACGGCCTCGGCCCAGCCGTCCTTGTCCTTCTTTATCGCGGGTACGGCACCGGGCGCCACCAGCGTCAGATACGCCACCTGGAACGGCTCGGCCAGGCTGTGGCGCGTGAAAACGAACAGCCAGCGCGCGTTGCCGCCCTTGTTGGCGTGGGCGTCGGCGACGAACCAGCGCGGCCAGCCGGCCTTCCTGGGAATGGTGAACTTCGCGTCCGACAGCTTCAGCGGCTGGTGCGCGGCGTTCCCGCCGGGGCTGTTGGCGTGCCCCGCCGTCAGCCGGGCCCCGTCGATGTCGGCGAGGGCGCCGGTGACGTAGTCCGCGTCCAGGGAGCGGTCGTACGCCTTGTCCGCCGCGTTGTAGGCGTCGGTGAACCGCTGAAGCGCCTTCGCGGCCTCGGCCCTGGTGGTGGCGGGAAGCACCTCGCGCTCCCCGTGCACCACCACGCATCCGCTCGCCGTCAGGGACAGCGCGGTCAGCGAGGCCGCTACGAGTGCGTTCCGGTCACGCCTGCGGAGCCTTCGAGGGCTGCGATCCCTGCTCATCAGGTGCCTTCACCTTCCCCTTCCCGGAGGCGAACCCTACCGGGGCGAGGAAGATCGCGAGCGTCGGGATCAGGTACAGCAGCCACACCGTGACCTGAAGGACCGTCGGGTCCGGCTGGAAGTTGAAGACGCCCTTCAACAGCGTCCCGTACCAGCTGTCCGGCGGGATCGTGTCGCTGATGTCGAAGGCCAACTTGCGGATGCCCGGGATCCAGTTGGCCTCCTGCAGGTCGTGGACGCCGTACGCCAGCACGCCCGCCGCCACGACGACCAGCATGCCGCCGGTCCAGGTGAAGAACTTGGCCAGGTTGATCCTCAGGGCGCCCCGGTAGAACAGCCAGCCCAGCAGGACCGCGGTGGCCAGGCCCAGGGCGACGCCGATCAGCGGGCGCGGGGTGCCGTCGCTGGCCGCGTGCACGGACGCCCACACGAACAGCGCGGTCTCCAGGCCTTCCCGGCCGACGGCCAGGAACGCGGTGGCGACCAGCGCGCCCGTGCCGAGCGCCAGGGCGGCGTCCAGCTTGCCGTGCAGCTCGGACTTCAGATGCCGGGCGGTGCGCCGCATCCAGAACACCATCCAGGTCACCAGGCCGACGGCGAGGATCGACAGCGAGCCGCCCAGCGCCTCCTGCGCCTCGAACGTCAGCTCCTGGGAGCCGAATTCGAGCGCGGCGCCGAAGCCCATCGCGATGGCGATCGCGATGGCGATGCCGATCCAGATCGGCCTCAGGGCGTCCCTGCGGTCTGTCTTGACCAGATAGGCGATCAGGATGCAGACGACCAGGCTGGCTTCCAGCCCCTCGCGCAGGCCGATCAGGTAGTTGGAGAACACGGGCTACGCCTCCTTGGAGAACAGCGTGCGGCCCCACCAGTCGTCCTTGTCCCGGACGCCGGGCGGGACGGCGAACACGGCCGAACCCACGTGCTGGATGTACTCGTTGAGCGCGTCCATGGCGGACAGCTGCCGCTGGAGCGGGATGAAGCCTTCACGGACGTCGCGCTGGTAGGCCAGGAAGAACAGACCGGCGTCGAGGCGGCCGAGGCCGTCCGTGCCGTCGGTGAAGGAGTAGCCCCGGCGCAGGATCGTGATCCCGTTGTTGGAGTCGGGGTGCGCGAGCCGCACGTGCGCGTCCGGCTTCATCGCCTTCAGGAACGGCTCGTCGTGCTCCTTGGCCTTGCCGACCGGAGCGCCCTCGCCCTTGTCACGGCCGAAGACGTCCTCCTGCTCCTGCAGCGAGGTCCGGTCCCAGGTCTCGATGTTCATGCGGATGCGCCGGGCGACGAGGTACGAGCCGCCTGCCATCCAGCCGGGACCGTCCCCGTCCCCGACCCACACGAACTTCTTCAGCCGGTCCGTCTCCGTGCCCGCGATGTTGCGGGTGCCGTCCTTGAACCCCATGAGGTTGCGCGGCGTCTGGGCGTCCGGCGTGGTCGACGAGGTCTTGCCGAAGCCGAGCTGCGACCAGCGGATGGCGACCTTGCCGAAGCCGATGCGGGCCAGGTTGCGGATGGCGTGCACGGCGACCTGCGGGTCGTCCGCGCAGGCCTGGATGCACAGGTCGCCGCCGGTGCGGGTCCGGTCCAGGTTGTCACCGGGGAACTTGGGCAGGTCGACCAGGGCCTCAGGCCGCTTGTCCGCGAGGCCGAACTTCTCGAACAGGGACGGTCCGAAGCCGATCGTCAGCGTCAGCCGCGAGGGCTTGAGGCCGAGGGCCTCACCGGTGTCGTCCGGCGGCGCCTCGGCGAGCCCGCCGTACGCGCCCTCGCCTACCGCCTGCCCGGCGGTGATCCGGCGGGCCGCCGCCGTCCAGTCCTTCAGCAGCTGGATGAACTCGGCGCGGTCCTCGGTCTTCACGTCGAACGCGGCGAAGTGCAGCCGGTCCTGCACCGGCGTGGCGATGCCCGCCTGGTGGGCGCCGTGGAACTCCACCGCGCCGCCCGTCTCGGCGGCGGCCGGGTCCACGTCGTTGCCGACCTTGGTCATCGCGACCGTGCCGCCGGCCGCGGCGGCACCGAGCGCGAGCCCGGCCCCGCCCCAGCCGATCAGCGCGCGACGCGAGGGGGAATCGTTTGCCTGGGTCTCGGTCATGGTGGTGGCCCTACTTCGTCACGACGGCGGCGGCGAGCTTGGACAGCGGCTCGGCGAGCGCGTTCACCGCGTCCGACAGTTCCTTGCGCTGGTCCTTGGTGACTTTGTCGTACGACACGAAGTCGTACGAGGTCTTGTCGGCGCGGTACTTGTCGAGCAGCGTGTTGAGGGCGCCGAACTGCTTGTCCAACTCCGTGGTGAGGGCCGAGTCGTTCTTCGCGGCGACCGGCTTGAGCAGCTCGTACGCCTTCTGGGCGCCCTCGACGTTGCCCTTGAAGTCGACCAGGTCGGTGTGCGAGTAGCGGTCCTCCTCGCCGGTGACCTTGCCGGTGGCGACCTCGTCGAGGAGCTCCTTGGCGCCGTTGGCCATGGAGGTCGGGGTGATCTCGGCCTTGCCGACCCGGCCCTGCCAGTCCTTGAGGTCCGTCACCAGCTGGTCGGCGAGGGTCTTCTCCTCGTCGCCGATCTTCTTGTCCTGCCAGAGGGCCTTCTCCAGGCGGTGCCAGCCCGTCCACTTCTGGCCGTCCTCCAGGCCGTCCGCGCGGACGTCGACCTTGGGGTCGATGTCACCGAAGGACTCGGCGACCGGCTCGGTGCGCTCCCAGCCCAGGCGCGAGGGCGCGTACGCCTTCTGGGCGGCGGCGAGGTCGCCGTCCTTGATGGCCTTCACGAAGGTCCCGACGAGCGGCAGCGTCGCGTCGGCCTGCTCCTGCGCGTACTCGCGGTAGTCGGCTACCGCCTTGTCCAGCTGCGGGTCCCGCTTGGCGGCGGCCGAGCCGCCGGTGACGGTCAGCTTCTGCCGCACGCCGCGGCCCTTCATGCCCGGGACACAGGCTATCTCGTACGAGCCCGCCTTCACCTCGGCGGTCAGCGTGTACTTGGTGCCCGGGCCGATGTTCTCCTTCTCGGAGACGATCCGGTCGTCGGGGAACAGGATCTCGACCTCGGTGGCCCTGGACCCCTTGTTCTCGATCTGCAGCGTGACCTGCCCGGCCGGGACCGACTTGGCGGACGTCTCGCACGTGGAGTCCGCGGCGGTGACCTTGATGGCGTCGCCGTCCTTGGCGTCGCTCTTCGCCGTGCAGGCCGTGATGGCGGTCAGGGCGGCCACCGTGGCGGCGGCGGTGACGGTAAGTCGGACGGCTCGCATACGGGCTCCAAGCGGGAACGGTGTGGTGAGGCTGCCCTAACTTACCTGAGGCTTACCTCACCTACACCCCTCGGGGTCGTGAATCAGTTCTCACGAAAAGATCACAGACTCGGCTTGATCTCGACGGCTCAAAAGGGACGCCAATGAACGGCAAGGCGGAGTCAGGGGGAAGGGTGGCCGGCACCGCGGGGCAGCGGGAGGCGAGGGTCCGGCATCCCTGGCGGCGCCCCCGCCTGGGACGCACTTGCGGAGGCCGTGGTGTTTGAATGCCCCCGTGACTGACTACGACGTGCTGCGTGTCTTCTGCGCGCCGAACGGTGGATACGGCAACGAGCTCGGCGTCGTCCGCGACGGCTCGGTGTTGGCGGACCGGGGCGCGCGACAGGCGTTCGCCGCGAAGCTCGGCTTCAGTGAGACCGTGTTCGTGGACGACCCCGAGCGCGGGGTCATCGACATCTACACCCCCACCCTGCGCCTGCCCTTCGCCGGGCACCCCTGCGTCGGCGCGGCCTGGCTCCTGGACGTGCCCGAACTGGTCACGCCCGCCGGTGTCGTCGGTGCCCGTCTGGACGGCGAGTTCAGCTGGATCGAGGCCCGCCCGGAGTGGGTCCCGCCGCGCACCCTGCGTCAGTACGCCACGGCGGCCGAGGTGGACGCGCTGACGGTGCCGCCCCCCGGTGAGCGAAGCGAGATGGGGGTCCCCCCGGACGAAGTCTGGGGGAGGACATATGCCTGGGCCTGGGAGGACGAGGCCGCCGGCCGTGTCCGCGCCCGCGCCTTCCCGGGCCGTGACGACGGGATCGAGGAGGACGAGGCGACCGGCGCGGCGGCCCTGCTCCTCACCGACCGCCTGGGTCGCGCGCTCAACATCCGCCAGGGCGCGGGCTCCCAGATCCTGACGGCACCGCAGCCGCAGGGGTGGGTGGAGGTCGGCGGGCGGGTGTTCCTGGAGCGCCAGCCTGAGTCCTGAGGGCTAGGCACTCAGCGGAAACTCGTCACCCAGGGCGCTGAACACCCCGGTGTTCAGCGCGAACGCCGTCCCGCACTCGGCCACGATCCGCTGCCTCTCCAGCTCATCGGCGGCGACCGCGTCCAGCAGCTCCCGGTAACTCCGCTTGAACGAGGCGGGGTTGGGGATCTCCTCGAACACATAGAACCGGACCCCGTCGCCCTTCTTGGCGAAGCCCCATGCCTTCTCCGCCCGGTCGCGGATGATCTGCCCGCCCGAGAGGTCGCCGAGGTAGCGGGTGTAGTGGTGCGCGACATACCCCGCGGGCCATCGCTCGGCGCACTCCCGCACCCGGTCCGCGTAGGCCTCGGTCGCCGGCAGGGCGCTCAGTCCCGCCCGCCAGCCCGGCCCCCGCAGATGCGCCAGGTCCCGCTCCAGCGCGGCGAGCCGGTACAGCTCCGGCCGGACGAAGGGCCCGGCCACCGGGTCCGACGCCAGCCGCTCGGCCCCGGCCTCCAGCGCCTCGTACACGAACCACAGCTGCTCCGTATATCGCGCGTACGCGTCCACGCCGAGCCTGCCGCCGAGCAGGTCGCTCATGAACGTCGAGGTTTCCGCCACCACGTGCTGCTCGTGGGACGCGGTACGGATGACTGTCGAGAAGGACTGCATGCGGCCACCTTTTTTGCCGACACTCTGTCGGTAAAAGCGTACAAGACAAAGCCCGCCCTCACCTGAGAGCGGGCTCAGTACACGATCAGGGCTGGTCAGGGCAGGGTGAGGATGTCCGCGCCCGTCTCCGTCACCACCAGCGTGTGCTCGAACTGGGCCGTCCGCCTGCGGTCCTTGGTCACGACCGTCCAGCCGTCGTCCCACATGTCGTACTCGTGCGTCCCCAGCGTCAGCATCGGCTCGATCGTGAAGGTCATCCCCGGCTGCATGACCGTCGTCGCGTGCGGGCTGTCGTAGTGCGGGATGATCAGCCCGGAGTGGAAGGACGCGTTGATGCCGTGGCCGGTGAAGTCCCGGACCACGCCGTAGCCGAAGCGCTTGGCGTACGACTCGATGACCCGGCCGATGATGTTGATCTGCCGGCCCGGCCTGACCGCCTTGATCGCCCGGTTCAGGGACTCCCGGGTCCGCTCCACCAGCAGCCGCGACTCCTCGTCCACGTCCCCGACCAGGTACGTCGCGTTGTTGTCGCCGTGCACCCCGCCGATGTACGCGGTCACGTCCAGGTTGACGATGTCGCCGTCCCGCAGCACCGTCGAGTCCGGGATGCCGTGGCAGATGACCTCGTTGACGCTGGTGCACAGCGACTTGGGGAAGCCGCGGTAGCCCAGCGTGGACGGGTAGGCGCCATGGTCGATCATGTAGTCGTGGGCGACTTTGTCCAGCTGGTCCGTGGTCACGCCCGGCGCGATGATCTTCGCGGCCTCCTCCATCGCCCGCGCGGCGATCCGCCCGGCGACACGCATCGCCTCGATCGTCTCGGGCGTCTGCACCTCCGGGCCGGTGTACGGCGTCGGCGCGGGCTTGCCGACGTACTCGGGGCGGCGGATGTTTCCGGGTACCGAACGGGTGGGAGAGAGCTCTCCTGGTACGAGCAGCGACTGGCCTGACATGCAAGCGAGTCTAACCAGCGGGCATGGGGGAACATGTCCGTGGCGATCGGTGGCGATCGCCGGCGAGAGGAGCAGACCATGCCCTTGTTCAAGAAGCGGACGGTCGCCAAGCCCGGCGAGTGGTACTACTGCCTGGAACACAAGAAGGTCGAGGAAGGGCCGGAGTGCCCGGCCAAGGACCGCTTCGGGCCGTACGCCACCAGGGCGGAGGCCGAGCACGCGATGGACACCGCCCGCGAGCGGAACCTCGAGTGGGAGAACGACCCACGCTGGCACGACGCCCCGGCCCGGGACTCCGACGACGACTGACGACGACCAGCGATGGCTGACAGCGACCGACGACCGGCGAGCGACCGACGGCAGCTGACGCCGGCCGGCGACCGGTCGGCGACCGGCGACTGGCCGGCGGCGACTGATGGCGCCCGACGACGGCCGACGCCGGCCTGCGGCGGCTGACTTCGACCGACGGTGACCGACGGGGCCGGTCAGCCCTTTACCGCTTTTGTGGCGGCCGCGTGCTGTTCCCGCCGTCGTACCGCGTGCTCGTTGGTCCGCGCGTCGTACGTCATCAGCTTCGGCAGGCACAGCGCCAGCAACCCCACCGCACCCGCGCACAGCACCCCGCCGGACCAGACGGAGGCCCGTACGCCCAGCCACGCGGCGAAGCCGCCCGCGCGGACCTGGCCGAGCTGAGGCCCCACCGAGTACGACAGCAGCTCGATCCCGGCGAGCCGGCCGCGCAGCTCGTCCGGGATCGTCTGGTTCCACATCGCGGCGCGGAAGATCCCGCTGACCATGTCGCAGCCGCCGCCGATCGTCAGGAACAGCAGCACGAGCCACACATTGGCGACGGCGCCCGCGGCGGCCACCGACAGGCCCCACAGCACGGCCGCGACGACCACCATCAGCCCGTGCCGATGGACCCGCGAGGCCCACCCACTGGTCAGGCTCACCAGCAGCGCCCCGGCGGGGATCGTGGCGTACATCAGACCCAGCGACCACTCTGCGTGCAGCTCGTCCGCGAGGAACGGCAGTACGGCCAGCGGCATCGCGAGCAGCATCGCCGCGATGTCGACGACATACGTGCCGAGCAGCTCCTTGCGGCTCCAGGCGTACCGGGCGCCTTCGACGATCGCGCTCAGCGACGGCTTCGCGGCCTCGTGGGACGCGGGGGCGGGGGCGATGCCGACGATCAGGACGACCGACACGACGAAGGTCAACAGGTCGGCGGCGTACGCCCAGCCGAGTCCGGCGTACGCCACGACGACACCGGCGAGCGCTGGGCCCGCGACGCCGCCGACCGTCCAGCGCAGGGAGTTCAGCGCTGCGGCGGCGGGCAGCTGCTCGTGCGCCACGATCCGGGGCCACAGCGAGTCCAGCGCCGGGCGCTGGACCGAACCGACGGCGGAGGAGAGGGCGGCGACGACGTACAGCGGCCAGACGACCGGCCGCGGCAGCAGCGCGTTGAGCAGCAGTAGCGCGCTCAGCAGACCCTGCGCGGCCTCCGTCCACACGATCAGCTTCCGCTTGTCCAGAGCGTCTGCGAGCGCCCCGCCGTACAGCCCGAACACCACCAGCGGCACCAGCTCCACGGCCCCGATCGCCCCGACCGCCGCCGCGGACCCGGTCAGCTCCTTCACCTGCACCGGCAGCGCGACGAACGTGAGGAAACTGCCGAAGTTGGTGACGAGCCCCGAGACCCACAACTTCCGGAAGTCACCGGAGGCCCGCCAGGGAGCGAGATCGGGGAGAAGGGCACGGGTGGTCACGAGGGTTCATGGTCGGACGGGGGGAGACGGTGGGGCAAACGTTTTTCGCGCGGCCGGTCAGCCGCCGGGGTCCCGCCCGCGTCGGCCACGTCGGGCTTCGTGGCTGTTCTGCCGAAGGCAGGGAACCGGCCAAGTCGGGGGGCAAGTCACCAAGGGGCAGGCGGCGGTGCCGTCAGTGTTTCCGCCAGGCGGGACAGACGGTCACGGAAGCGTCGGCGAGCTCTCGGAGAGCTTCCGTTCTCGCCGGCCGCCGCGCTCACCAGGTGCTGCACCGTGTCGAGGTCCAGCTCCGCCCCCTCCGGCACGGCCAGCGTCTCGTGCGCCATCGTGGCCAGGTCGCCGTCACCGGACCCCAGGGCCAGCACCGTCACCCCGGCCCGCCGCGCGTCGTGCACCCGCTCGAGGAGCGGCGCGGGCTCCGAGGCCGGAACCGGGGCCACGACCAGCAGCGTCTCCCCGCGCCGTGCCGCCCCGAGCCGCCCCGGCCCGACGGCCAGGTGCGCCGGATCCGAGGGGCGCGCGTCGTGCCGTACGAGAGTGGGCGCCAGCTCCGGCGTTCCCGACCATGCGGCCTCGTCGACCAGATGCGCCGCCAGATGCCACGGCTCGTACTCCGGCGTGCCCACGAGCAGCAGCCCGCCCCCGTGCGCCACCACGGACCCGCGCAGCACCCCGGCGAACCGCCGCGTCGACCCCAACCACTCGGTCCCGGCGAGCACTTCGCGCAGCAGCGCAACCCGTACGGCATCCATACGACCGCATCCTGCCGCAACCGGCCACTCTTGACGCCGAGTTCACCGCGAATTCGCCCGCCACGGGGAAAGACAACGGTCACTTGAGCTCAGGACCGATGAGGAGCCGCCGCATGACCGACGTCACCGTCCCCTTCCGCGCGGGCAGCGAGGGCTACGCGAGCTACCGGATCCCGGCGGTCGTCGCCTCGCACGCCGGCACCCTGCTGGCCTTCTGCGAGGGCCGGGTCGATTCCGCCGCCGACCACGGCCGTATCGACATCGTGCTGCGCCGCTCCACGGACGGCGGCCGCACCTGGGGCCCGCTCCAGGTCGCCGCGCCCGGCGCCCCGGACCTCGCCGGAAACCCCGCCCCGGTCGTCCTCGACACCGGCCGCATCCTGCTCGTCCACGTCCGCGCCGCCGCCCACGCCACCGAGGCCGCCATCCTGCGCGGTGAGATCGCGCCCGCCGACGGCCGCCGGGTGTGGGTCCGGCACAGCGACGACGACGGCGTCACCTGGTCCGCGCCGAGGGAGATCACCGAGTCGGTGAAGCGGCCCGGCTGGCGCTGGTACGCCACCACCCCCGGCCACGCGATCCAGCTGAGCACCGGCCGCGTCGTCGTCCCCGGCAACCACTCCGTGCC
Organism: Streptomyces sp. NPDC002619; assembly: GCF_042889305.1. Lineage (NCBI taxonomy): Bacteria > Bacillati > Actinomycetota > Actinomycetes > Kitasatosporales > Streptomycetaceae > Streptomyces > Streptomyces sp. NPDC002619. Next base: position 60,302 of record NZ_JBIAQV010000021.1, read on the forward strand.
GCCCACCGGCACCGACACCGGCACCGAGCCCCACCACCACGGCGGCCACTGCTTGCTGAGCGACGACCGCGGTGAGACCTGGGACCTCGGCTACCTCGACGACGGCACCGACGGATACATCAACGTCAACGAGACCACCGCCGCCGAACTCCCCGACGGCCGCGTCTACTTCAACACCCGCACCGACTCCCGTTCCCCCGGCAACCGGGCCGACGCCCACTCCGCGGACGGCGGGCGCACGCTCGTCAAGCCCTTCCGCCCGCAGGCCGGCCTCACCGCCCCCGTCTGCCAGGCGAGCGTCCTCCAGCTCCGCGACCCCGACCTGCTCCTCTGCTCCGGCCCCGGCGACGCCCGCTTCCGCGCCCTCATGACCCTCCGCGCCTCCACCGACGGCGGCACCACCTGGCGCCCGGTGCACACGGCCGACGGACTGCCCGCCGCCTACTCCGACCTCGTCCGCGTCGACCGGGACACCGTCGGACTCCTCTACGAGACCGGTGACTTCAGCGCCTACGAGACGATCACCTTCCGCCGGGTCCCGGTGGCGGACCTGACCTGATCAGGCGGGGGAGCGGACGTAGAGTCGGCCCATGACCTCTAACGACAGCGCACAGCAGCCCGCGAAGGCCCCCGCCAAGGATCCCTGGGACCTGCCCGACGTCTCCGGACTCGTCGTGGGCGTGCTCGGCGGCACCGGCCCGCAGGGCAAGGGCCTCGCCTATCGGCTCGCCCGGGCCGGCCAGAAGGTGCTCATCGGCTCCCGGGCCGCCGAGCGCGCACAGGCCGCCGCCGAGGAGATCGGCCACGGCGTCGAGGGCTATGCCAACGCCGAGACCGCGCGCCGCAGCGACCTCGTGATCGTCGCCGTGCCCTGGGACGGCCACGGCAAGACGCTGGAGTCCCTGCGCGAGGAACTGGCCGGCAAGCTCGTCGTGGACTGCGTCAACCCGCTCGGCTTCGACAAGAAGGGCGCCTACGCGATCAAGCCGGAGGAGGGCAGCGCGGCGGAACAGGCCGCGGCCCTGCTGCCGGACTCGCGGGTGACGGCCGCCTTCCACCATCTGTCGGCGGTTCTCCTCGAGGACCCGGAGATCGAGGAGATCGACACCGACGTCATGGTCCTGGGTGAGGAGCGCGCCGACGTGGAGATCGTCCAGGCGCTGGCCGGACGCATCCCGGGCATGCGCGGCATCTTCGCGGGCCGGCTGCGCAACGCCCACCAGGTGGAGTCGCTGGTCGCGAACCTGATCTCCGTGAACCGCCGCTACAAGGCACACGCCGGGCTCCGCGTCACGGACGTATGAGCGCATGGGGGACACTGGTGGCCGCAAACCGTGCTTATCAGTGCCCAGCAGTGTCCCCCCGACAGGAGCCGACCGACATGCCCCGCCTCGCCCTCTACACCCTCGTCGTCTGCGTCCTCGCCGTGGCCGCGGCGATCGTCTCCTTCGTCCAGGGCAGCTGGCTGGGCATCGTGTGGATACTGCTCGCGGGGCTGTCGTCCAACATGACGTGGTACTACGTCAAGCGCGGCCGGGCCTCCTACCAGAACCGGTAGAGCTGCCGGCCGGCGAACGTGTAGGCCTCGCTGACCCCGAGACCCCGCAGGATCGCGTCGATCATGTCGAAGAACGCGATGTTGACCGCCGGCAGCCACAGCAGCGCGAACACGAACAGCAGGCCGAACGGCGCGAACGGCTCGACCTGGCGCTTCACCTTGTACGACAGCCACGGCTCGAGCACGCCGTAGCCGTCGAGGCCCGGCACCGGCAGGAAGTTCAGGATCGCCGCCGTGACCTGGAGCAGGGCGAGGAAGGCGAGCGCGAACCGGAACTCCAGCGGCACGCCGTCCAATGCGTGCAGCCAGAACGGCGCGGTGCACACGGCGGCGAACAGCACGTTCGTCAGGGGCCCCGCGGCCGAGATCAGACTGTGCCGCCACCGCCCCTGGATCCGGCCGCGCTCGATGAACACGGCGCCGCCCGGCAGACCGATGCCGCCCATGATCAGGAAGAGCACGGGGAGCACGATGCTGAGCAGGGCGTGCGTGTACTTGAGCGGGTTCAGCGTGAGGTAGCCCTTCGCGCCGACCGTGATGTCGCCGCTGTGCAGGGCGGTGCGCGCGTGCGCGTACTCGTGCAGACACAGGGACACGATCCAGGCCGCCGTCACGAACAGGAACACGGCGACGCCCGGCTGCTCGGCGAACCCGGTCCAGGTGGCCCACCCGGCGACGGCGGTGACGGCCAGGATCCCGACGAAGACGGGACTGACCCGCCGGTCACTGTGGCGGCTGGTGGTGGTGGCGGTGGTCATGGGCGGGGCTCCTGTGGACCGAGGGCGGACGGCGTGCCCGACCGTACCGGGCGCACGGGGAAAACGTCTCGCGGCCGGTGTTCGGTTCCTAGGAAGGTGGTGTGTGGGAAGCCCTGCCGCCGCGCCGCCGTAACCCCGTGACCCGTTCCGACACCACCGGAGACAATGGACCCCGTGCGCTACCGCATCCTCGGCACCACCCAGGCACTCCGCCCCGACGGCACGGCCGTTCCCGTGGGCGGGGCGCGGCTGCGTGCCCTGCTGACCGTGCTGGCCCTCAGGCCCGGCCGGGCCGTGCCCGTGGGGCTGCTCGTCGACGAGGTGTGGGGCGCGGACACGCCCGCCGACTCGACCGGCGCGCTGCAGGCACTGGTCGGACGGCTGCGCCGGGCACTCGGCGCCGACGCCGTCGCCTCCGTGGACGGGGGCTACCGGCTCGCCGCTGCCCCCGACGACATCGACCTGCACCGCTTCGAGCGGCTGACCGGCGACGGCCTGCGCGCCCTGGCCGACAGCGACCCCGCCAAGGCGGCCGCCGTCCTCGACGACGCCCTCGCCCTGTGGCACGGCCCCGCCCTCGCCGACCTGCCCGACCGCACCGCCGAGACGGCCCGCCTGGACGCCCGCCGCCTCGACGCCCTGCGCGCCAGGCACACGGCGGCCCTCGCCCTCGGCCACGTGGAACAGTCCCTGCCCGAGCTCACGGCCCTGTGCGACAGCCACCCCCTGGACGAGCCCCTCCAGACCCTGCGCCTGCGCGCCCTGCGCGACGCGGGCCGCACAGCGGAGGCACTGGCCGCCTACGAGGACGTACGCCACCTGCTCGCGGACCGCCTCGGCACGGACCCGGGACCGGAACTGAGGTCCTTGCACGCGGAGTTGCTGACCACGAAGCCCATCACCCGGACCGGGCCCACGGCGCCCACCGGGCCGGATGAGGCGACGGAGCCGACCGCGCCGCCCGCTGGGCTGACCGGGCCGACCGGACCCACTGAGCCCGTCCGTCCCACCGCCCCCGCTGACGGCGCCGCGTACCGCCCAGAACCTGTGCCCGGTGGCGCTCCCGCCCGGGCGAACGGCGCCACCCCGACCAACGGCGCCCCGTCCCATCCCGAAGCCGCCCCCACCACCCCCCGCCCCGGCAACCTCCCCGCCCGCCTCACCTCCTTCGTCGGCCGGGAAACGGACATGCTGGCCATCCGGGACGACCTCGCGACCGCCCGGCTCGTCACCCTGCTCGGGCCCGGTGGGGCCGGGAAGACTCGGCTGTCCCAGGAGGTCGCCGAGGGGGTGCGGGATGCCGCACCGGACGGGGTCTGGCTGGCCGAGCTCGCGCCCGTCGACGACCCGGACGCCGTACCGGAGGCCGTACTCACCGCGCTCGGCGCCCGTGAGACCGTGCTGCACGGCGCCGGCGCCGAGAGCATGCGCGCCGTCTCCGAGCGGCACGACGACCCCGTCGAGCGCCTCGTCGAACACTGCGCCAGACGCCGCATGCTGATCGTGCTCGACAACTGCGAGCACGTGGTGGACGCGGCGGCCCGTCTGGTCGAGCGGCTCCTGGAGCGCTGCCCCGGCCTCACCGTTCTCGCCACCAGCCGCGAACCCCTCGGCGTGCCGGGGGAGTTGCTGCGCCCGGTGGAGCCGCTGCCCGAGCCGGTCGCGCTGCGACTGCTCGCCGACCGCGGCGCGGCGGCCCGGCCCGGTTTCCGTATAGAGGCCGACGACGAGACCGCCGCGGCCTGCGCCGAGATCTGCCGCAGGCTCGACGGACTGCCCCTCGGCATCGAACTCGCCGCCGCCCGCCTGCGCATGCTCTCTCCGCGCCAGATCGCCGACCGGCTCGACGACCGCTTCCGGCTGCTCACCTCCGGCAGCCGTACGCTGCTGCCCCGCCAGCAGACGCTGCGCGCCGTCGTCGACTGGTCGTGGGACCTGCTCGACGAGGACGAACGGGACGTCCTGCGCAGGCTGTCGGTCTTCGCGGGCGGCTGCGACCTCGCCGCCACCGAGGCCGTCTGCGGCCTGGTCGCCCTCGACGCGCTCGGCTCCCTCGTCGACAAGTCCCTCGTCGTGGCCGCCCCCGGACCCGACGGCGCGATGCGCTACCGGCTCCTGGAGACCGTCGCCGAGTACGCCGCCGAACGCCTCGACGAGTCCGGACAGCGGGCGGCGGCCGAGCGCGCTCACCTCACCTACTTCCGCGAACTCGCCCGCACCACCGACGCGTTGCTGCGCGGCCACGGCCAGCGCGCCGCCGTGGAACGGTTCCAGCTGGAGTACGAGAACCTGCGCACGGCCCTGCGGCACGCCGTCGCCCAGCGTGACGAACAGGAGGCGCTCTGCCTGGTCCTCTCCCTCGTCTGGTACTGGCAGATGCGCGACCTGCGCATCGAGGCCCGCAACTGGTGCCAGGAGGCCATGAACCTGGGCCCGGACCCCTTCACCGAGCCAGTCCGCCATGCCCGGCCGGTGTGGGAGCGCTGCACCGACAGCCCGCCCCCGCTCACCGGCGAACTCCTCACCGAGGCCCGGCGCGGTGTCCATCTCGCCCATCTCGCCTGTATGGACACCGACATGGAGCGCTGGCAGACCCCCGAGGCGCAGGCCAAGCTGCGGGCCGTCGCCCAGACGTACGAGCCGGGAATGCCGCAGACCTGCCGGTCCCCGGGCCTGGTCTGGTTCTACGCCGTCATGCTCACCGGCGGCTCGGAGCGGCTGACCGAGATCATCGACGCCTGTGTCGAGACCTGCCGCGCCACCCCCGGCTTCGAGTGGGAGCTGGCCGGCTGTCTGCAACTGCGCGCCAACCTCCTCGCCAACCGCACCGCCTGGGCGGGCGACGCGGGCCGCGACGCCGACGAGTCACTGGAGATCTTCACCCGCCTCGGCGACGAGTGGGGCACCGCCGAGGCGCTGTCCGCGCGCGGCGAGGCGCACGAGCGTAAAGGCGAGTACCAGTCGGCCGCCGTCGACTACCGGGCCGCCATGGATCACGCCGAACGCCTCGGCGCCCGCGCCCAGCTGGCCATCCTAGGCGCCCGCCTCGGCGCGGTGCTCCTCGAGGCCGGCGAGGGGGAGCGCGGCGAACGCCTGCTGCGCGAGGTCCTCGCCGCCAACGACGGCACGCACAACGAGGGCATGCCCGCCGCCCGGCTGTTCCTCACCTGCTGGCTCGTCCTGACCGGCCGGCTCTCCGACGCACGCGAACAACTCCGGCTCCTGCGCGAGGAGTTCAAGATCGCGCACTTCATCGTCTTCGATGCGATGATCCTCGCCCAGGAGGCCCTGGTGGAAGCCCTCGACGGGCGGGACGAGGACGCCGTGGACCGGATCCGCACGGCGCTGCGGTACGCCGGCGACCCGCTGGCCCAGGCCATCACCCCGCACCTGAACGCCATCTGCCTGACCGTCGCCGCGACGGCCCTGGCCGGTCGCGACGGCGCGGGCCGCGCCGCCGACGCCGCCCGCTGTCTGGGCGCCGCCGAGGCCCTGCGGCCGTCCGGCCACGTCGTCTCCACCCTCGAACGCCGGGTGTGGGACCTGGCCGAGACCCGGGTGCGGGCCGGGCTCGACGGTGCCGCGTACGACACCGCGTACGCCGAGGGCGGTGGCCTCTCCCTCGCGGAGGCCACCGCCCTGGTCTGAGTCACGGAGCCGCACGGCTCCCGAACCTCAGCTCTTCGTACGGAACTTGTGGATGGCGACCGGCCCCATCACGGCGGTGATCGCCACCGACCAGGCCACCGTCACCCACAGGTCGTGGGCGACGGGACCGCCCACCATGAGCCCACGGGCCGCGTCCGCGAGCGTGGACAGCGGGTTGTAGTCGGTGAAGTGCTGGAGCCAGCCCGGCATCGACTTGGTCGGCGCGAAGATCGACGAGCCGAACTGCAGCGGGAACAGCACCAGGAAGCCCATCGCCTGCACGGACTGCGCGTTCTTCAGGACGACGCCGAGGGTGAGGAACACCCACATGATCGACGAGGCAAACAGCGCGGACAGCCCCACGGCGGCGAACAGACCGAGCCAGTTGGTGATGTCGAATCCGACCAGCACGGCGACGACCATCAGCACCGCCGTCGCGAACAGCATCCGGGCCAGCTCCACCGCGATCTTCGCGAAGAGCACCGAGCCGCGCCCGATCGGCAGCGACCGGAACCGGTCCATGACACCGGAGTTGAAGTCCTGGCTGAAGCCGGTGCCGACGCTCTGGGACAGCGTCATGCTCATCATCGAGATCATGCCGGGGATCACGTACTGCACATACCCCTGCTGTCCGCCGCCCAGCGCCTGCCCGATCGAGCCGCCGAAGACGTACACGAACAGCAGGGTGAAGACGACCGGCATCAGCAGCGCGTCGAACATCGACTCCGGGTCCTGGCGGATCCACAGCAGATTGCGGCGGATGAGCGCACCGGTGTGGCGCAGGTGCGAGCGCAGCGGGATGCGGCCGTCGGTCGGAGATACAGCGATTGAAGGGGCGGCGCGAAGCGCCTCGGGCAGGGTGGCGGTGGGAGACGGGTGGGCGGTCATACGGCGACCTCTTCACGGGTGTCGGTGTGCGACGCGGCGTCGTCCTGCGGGGCACTGGCGCGGTGGCCGGTGAGGGACAGGAACACCTCGTCCAGGCTGGGCAGTTCGGTGACGATCGAGGAGATGGTGATGCCGCGCGCGGTGACCGCGCCGACCACCGCGGTCAGCTGCTCGTCACTGAGGATCGGCACCAGCAGCGTGCCGCTGTCGCTGTCCACCGTCGTGGCGGCGAGCCCGGTGATGCCCAGCTCGTCCAGCATCCCGGCGAGCGGGCGCAGCTCCAGCGGATCGGCGGGCCGCACCCGCAGCGTGCGCCCGCCGACCCGGGCCTTCAGCTCCTCGATACGGCCGCCCGCGATGACCTTGCCCCGGTCCACGACGGTCAGCTCGGAGGCGAGCTGCTCGGCCTCCTCCATGTACTGCGTGGTCAGCAGGACGGTGACCCCGTCCCCGACCATGGCCTTGACCTCGTCCCACACCTCGTTGCGGGTACGGGGGTCGAGACCGGTCGTCGGCTCGTCCAGGAACAGCACCTGGGGCCGTCCGATCATCGACGCGGCCAGGTCGAGCCGCCGCCGCATACCGCCGGAGTACGTCGACGCCGGGCGCCGCGCGGCCTCGGTCAGCGAGAACCGCTCCAGCAGCTCGTCGGCGCGCTTACGGGCCTCCTTGCGGGGCAGGTCGAGCAGCCGCCCGATCATGTACAGGTTCTCCCAGCCCGGGAGCTTCTCGTCGACCGACGCGTACTGACCGGTGAGTCCGATGACCCGGCGCAGCTGCCGCGGCTGCCGTACGACGTCGTATCCGGCCACGGTCGCCTGGCCGGCGTCCGGGGCGAGCAGGGTGGACAGGATGCGTACGAGGGTGGTCTTGCCGGCACCGTTCGGCCCGAGCACACCCATCACGGTGCCCTCGCGCACATCGAGGTCGACACCGTCCAGCGCCCTGGTCTCGCCGTAGTGCTTGACCAGCCCCCGCACGGTCACTGCGTGGCTCTCGCCGCCTGGGTTCTTGTCGGTTCGCGTCATGGGAAGGACAGTGCCAGCCCCCACCGACAAACCACCGACAGGGCGCCTACAAAGCGCCGACAAGCAAAAGAAAGGGGGACAGCCCCGCCGACGGGGGAAGATCGGCGGGGCTGTCCGTGGTGTTTCCGCAGTGGCTCAGTGGACGGAGCAGCTCAGTGAACCGAGTGCTCCTCCAGCGGGAACGTCCCGCCCACGACGTCCTCCGCGAACGCCTTCGCCGCGTTGCCCATGACCTCGCGCAGGTCGGCGTACTTCTTGACGAACTTGGGGACGCGACCCGAGGTCAGCCCCATCATGTCCGTCCACACCAGGACCTGCGCGTCCGTCTCCGGACCCGCGCCGATGCCGACCGTCGGGATGTGCAGCACACGCGTCACCTCGGCCGCCAGCTCCGCCGGAACCAGCTCGAGGACCACTGAGAACGCGCCCGCGTCCTGCACGGCCTTGGCGTCGCGCAGCAGTTGCTGGGCAGCCTCCTCGCCGCGCCCCTGGACGCGGTAGCCCATGGCGTTGACGGACTGCGGGGTCAGGCCGATGTGGGCCATCACCGGGATGCCGGACTCGACGAGCAGCCGGATCTGGTCGTGCGAGCGCTCGCCGCCCTCCAGCTTCACGGCGCCGACGCCGGCCTCCTTGACCAGCCGGGTCGCCGAGCGCAGCGCCTGCACCGGGCCCTCCTGGTAGGAGCCGAAGGGCAGGTCGGCGACGATCAGGGAGCGCTGGGTGCCGCGCACGACCGCCGCGGACAGCATGGTCATCTCGTCGAGGGTGACGGGCACGGTGGTCTCGTACCCGAGGTGACAGTTGCCCGCCGAGTCGCCGACCAGGATCACCGGGATCCCGGCCTCGTCGAACACGGACGCGGTCATCGCGTCGTACGCGGTGAGCATGGGCCACTTCTCGCCCCGCTCCTTGGCGAGGGCGATGTCGCGGACCGTGATGCGGCGCGTGCCCTTGCCCCCGTACAGCGCCTTGCTGCCGTCGGAGGGCTTCGTCTGGGCAGCCGGAAGCTGCGTCATAGCAACGGCTCCTTCAGGTCATCTCGAGGCGCCCTGACGGCGTCCCCGGATCCTCTCCATGGTGGCATCCCTTGCCGGACGGGGCCAGAGGACCCCCCGTGTGATCCCTTGCGCGGCCTCGCGTTCCCGTACGCGGGGCCGCGTAAGGTCTCGGCAAAGGAAATAGGATACGAGACGGTTCCGTATCGGAATGAGCCTAGGGTCGTACACATGACAACTCCTGCCGTCCACGCCCCCCGGATACCCGAAGCGGTGCACCGGCGCCGCTGGGCGATCCTCGGCGTCCTGATGCTCAGCCTGCTGATCGTGGTGCTGGACAACTCGATCCTGAACGTCGCGATCAAGACGATCTCCACGCCGGCTCCGACCGGGCTGGGTGCCACCCAGAGCGAGATCGAGTGGGCCATCAACTCGTACACCCTCGTCTTCGCGGGCCTGCTGTTCACCGCGGGCCTCATCGGCGACCGCCTCGGCCGCAAGAAGGTCCTGCTCGGCGGGCTCGTCGTGTTCGGCGTCGGCTCGGCCCTCGCCGCCGAATCCGGCTCCCCGGGCCAGCTCATCGCGTACCGCGCGCTCATGGCGCTCGGCGCCGCCTTCGTCATGCCCGCCACCCTCGCCGTCCTGATGAACGTCTTCGAGCGCGAGGAGCAGCCCAAGGCCATCGGCATCTGGGCGGGCGGCGTCGGCCTCGCCATCGCCATCGGACCGATCACCGGCGGCGCCCTCCTCGACCACTTCTGGTGGGGTTCCGTCTTCCTCATCAACGTGCCGATCGTGATCCTCGCGCTCGCGCTGATGGTCTGGCTCGTGCCCGACTCGCGCGACCCGAAGCCCGGCCGGCTCGACCCCGTCGGCGTCGTACTGTCCGTCGTCGGCCTTGTCCTGCTCGTCTACGGCATCATCAAGGGCGGCGAGCTGGCCGACTTCACCGACGCCAAGGTGCTGGCGACCATTGCAGCCGGTGTCGTCGTCCTCGCCGGCTTCGTGATCTTCGAGAAGCGCAGCGACCACCCGTCCCTGGACGTCAGCTACTTCAAGAACAAGGTCTTCTCGGCCGCCATGAGCGCCATCGCGCTCGTGTTCTTCGCGCTGATGGGCGTGACCTTCTTCTCGGTCTTCTACACCCAGAGCGTGCGCGGCTACTCGCCGCTGCAGTCCGGACTGCTGATGCTGCCGCTGGCCGCCGCACAGATGATCTTCGCGCCGCGCGCCCGTCTCGTCGTGGACCGCTTCGGCAACAAGGCGACCACGACCGCCGGTCTGATCCTGATCGCCGCGATGCTGGGCGTCTTCGCCACCTTCGAGACGGACACGCCGATCTGGTTCCTGGAGGTCGTCTTCTTCCTCATGGGCACCGGCATGGCGCACATCATGACGCCGACCTCCGTCGTCATCATGCAGGCCCTGCCCCGCGAGAAGGCGGGCTCCGCGTCCGCGCTCAGCAACACCTTCCGCCAGGTCGGCGGCGCCCTCGGCATCGCCGTGCTCGGCTCGGTCCTGGCCACGGCGTACCGCAGCGGCATCGAGGACAAGCTCGGCCTGCTGCCGCCCGGCCTGAGGGACACCGCCGGCGAGTCCATCGAGGCCACCCTGGGCGTCGCCGCCAAGCTCGGCCCGCAGGGCAACGCCCTGATCGGCCCCGCCAACGACGCCTTCCTGCACGCCATGCACGTCACCGCGCTGTGCGGGACCGTCATCGCACTCGTCGGCGCCGTGGTGACGGCGCTGTTCCTGCCCGGCAAGCCGCCGGCACCGCAGGAGGGCAATCAGGAACAAGAGTTGGTCGCCGCCGCCGACTAGAGTCGGCGGACGAAGCGGCGGAGAGGCGTCACGGGGGAAGGAGGGCGCTGCGGGACAATCCCCGCAGCGCAGCGAAAGGACGGAGTGACGTGAGCTTTGCCGAGAGCCGGTCGCAGCAGTGCCCTCCCACCCGGGGGCGCCCGCGCAGCGAGGCCGTGGAACGCGCCATCCTGGAAGGCGTGATGAGGCTCCTGGAGGAGGGCGTGCCCCTCGCCGAGCTCTCCATCGAGCGCGTCGCGCGCACGGCCGGCGTCGGCAAGGCGACCATCTACCGCCGCTGGAGCGGCAAGGAGGAACTGTTCGTCGACGTCATGCGCGCCGCCGAGCCCCCCGACCCCGAACTCCCCGGCACCTCGATGCGCGACGACCTCGTCGTACTGCTCGAATCCCTGCGCCAACGGGGCCTCGTCAACCGGTCGTCGGCGATCCTGCACAACGTCCAGGCCCAGATGAAGAGCAGCCCCAAGCTCTGGGCCGCGTACCACGCGAACGTGATAGCGCCCCGGCGCAATCTGGGCCTGGAGGTCCTGCGCCGGGGCCAGCAAGGCGGCGAACTCCGAGCGGACGTCGACATCGAGCTGGCCAACGACATGTTCGTCGGCCCCATGCTCGTACGGTCCGTGCTGCGCTCCGACCTCGACCTGCCCGAGGGCCTGCCGGAGCAGATCGTCGACACCGTGCTCGCAGGCCTGCGGCCCGTCAGCGCGCCCGACGTCTAGCCCGAATGTGCGCGTTTTGTCACAGACCCCGCCCGTCCCGGCGGTAACCGGAACCCAGGGTGCGGGCTCGTTCGTCCTGGTCTTCCGTACGGCCGTCATGGGACGGCGGAACGGAACCGATCATCCCCTAGGGTCGTAACCCGGGGGAAGACGGTGTGCACGGCAGGCAGTGAGGCAGACGGTATGGCGCAGCAGGCGTACATGACGGAGAAGGACAACGGCGGCTCGGGGCCCGAGCACCGGGGCTCCAGACTCCGGCGCCTGCTCGACGGCTGGCGCGGCGATCCCCGGATCTGGCGCCGTGGCCTCCTCCTCGCGGCCGTGGCGATCCTCCTCGCCCTGGTGATGCTGCTGCACTCGCGCATCCCCAACACCGTGGGCAACCTCGGCAGTCTCACCGAGACCTTCCTGCCCTGGCTCGGCCTGCTGATCCCGGTGCTGCTGGTGCTCGGCCTGGTCCGCAGGTCGGCGACCGCGCTGATCGCGGTGCTGCTGCCGGCGATCGTCTGGCTGAACCTCTTCGGCGGGCTGCTCACCGACCGGACCGGCTCCGGCGGCAACCTCGTGGTGGCCACCCACAACGTCAACGCCGACAACCCGGACCCGGCCGGTACGGCCCGTGACGTGGCCGCGTCCGGTGCAGACGTGGTGGCGCTGGAGGAGCTGAAGGCGTCCGCGGTCCCGGTCTACGAGCGGGCGCTGGCGTCGACGTACAAGCACCATGCGGTCGTCGGCACGGTCGGGCTGTGGAGCAAGTACCCGATGACCGGTGTCAAGGCCGTCGACATCAAGCTGGGCTGGCAGCGCGCGATGCGGGCCACCGTGACGACCCCCGACGGACCGCTCGCGGTGTACGTCGCCCACCTCCCCTCGGTCCGCGTGAAGATGGAAGCCGGGTTCACCGCCCGCCAGCGCGACACGAGCGCCGACGCGCTCGGTGAGGCCATCGCCGGCGAGACCCAGAAGCAGGTCGTGCTGCTCGGCGACCTGAACGGCACGATGAACGACCGGGCGCTCAACGCCGTGACCTCCCAGATGCGTTCGACGCAGGGCGCGGCCGGCAGCGGCTTCGGGTTCAGCTGGCCGGCGTCGTTCCCGATGGCGCGGATCGACCAGATCATGGTCAAGGGCATCGAGCCGGAGAGCTCGTGGACCCTGCCCGCCACGGGCAGCGACCATCTGCCGGTGGCGGCGCGGGTGAAGGTCGACACGTCGTCTTAACCCGCCGGAATGCCGACTTAACCGGCCGGAATACTGGGCCTGAGAGGCTTTGTTCCGTACGTGAACATAAACTGTGCGGACCCTGCACTCCCGCGACCCCGTGAAAGGCACAGGCACTCCATGCCTCTGGCCCTGCTCGCCCTGGCCGTCGGCGCCTTCGGCATCGGCACGACCGAGTTCGTGATGATGGGCCTGCTGCCCGACGTCGCGGACGACCTGCACGTCTCCATCCCCAGCGCCGGTCACCTGGTCTCCGCGTACGCGCTGGGTGTGGTGATCGGCGCCCCGCTGCTCGCGGCCGTGACCGCCCGCCTGTCCCGACGCACGGTCCTCATCTCCCTGATGGCCCTGTTCATCGCGGGCAACGCCCTGTCCGCCTTCGCCCCCGGCTACGACTCCCTGCTGGCCGCCCGCTTCCTGAGCGGTCTGCCGCACGGCGCCTTCTTCGGCGTCGGCGCGGTCGTCGCGACGGACATGGTCGCCCCCGAACGCAAGGCCCGCTCGGTCTCCCTGATGTTCCTCGGCCTGACCATCGCCAACGTCGCGGGCGTCCCGGTGGCGACACTGACCGGCCAGCACCTGGGCTGGCGGGCGACCTTCCTCGGGGTGAGCGTCATCGGCCTCGCGGCGATAGCGTCGCTGGCCCTGCTGATCCCGCACGACCACACCCACGCCCCGACCGGTGGACTGCGCAGCGAACTGGCGGCCTTGAGGTCGCTTCCCGTCTGGCTCGCCCTCGGTACGACGGTGGCGGGCTTCGGCGCCCTGTTCGCGGCGTACAGCTACGTCACGCCGATGCTGACGGACGCCGCCGGCTTCACCGAGGGCAGTGTCACGCTGCTCCTCGCGCTGTTCGGCGTGGGCGCGACCGCGGGCAACCTGCTGGGCGGCCGCCTCGCCGACCACGCGATGCGCGGCACGCTCTTCGGCGGGCTGGCGTCCTTGGCGGCGGTGCTGGTGCTGTTCCCGGTCCTGATGCGGGCGGAGTGGAGCGCGGCCCTGGCAGTGGCCCTCCTCGGCATGGCCGCCTTCGTCACGGGCTCCCCACTCCAGCTGATGGTCATGGAGAAGGCGTCGGCCGCCCCGTCCCTGGCGTCCTCGGCGAACCAGGCGGCCTTCAACCTCGCCAACGCAGGCGGCGCCTGGATCGGCGGCCTGGCCCTGGCAGCGGGCTTCGGCGTGACGTCACCGGCGGTCGCGGGCGCAGCCCTGGCAGCGCTGGGTCTTGGCGTGGCCGGAGTGGCGTACCGGGTGGATCGCCGCCGGGGCGCGCTGTCCTTTGGCCGGGAGCGGTTGGTGGCCGGACATGTGCCGGAGCAGGCGGAGGCATTGCAGCCCTGACGGCTGTACAACGCCCCGAAAGGGGCGCGGGGCTGTATCGATGTGCGGCTCCGTCGCGTGGGCGCGACCAGTCACATCGAACCCGCACCCGACCACAAACCGCACGTGGCCCAGCCTCTCAACCGACCGAGTCGGGTGGGCGAAAAGGGGCGTCCCAGGGCGGAGCCCCCCGCTCACACCGACTCGCGCCAGCCGTTGGTGATCGGCAGCCGACGGTCCTTGCCGAAGCCCTTCGGCGAGATCTTCGTGCCCGGCGGGTACTGGCGGCGCTTGTACTCCGCCGCATCGACCATCCGCAGCGTCTTCGTCACCAGCGCCGCATCGAACCCCGCCGCGACGATGGCGTCAGCGCCCTTGTCGCGGTCGACGTACAGATCGAGGATCGCGTCCAGAACCGGGTAGTCCGGCAGGGAGTCCGTGTCGACCTGGCCGGGACGCAGCTCCGCGCTCGGCGGCTTGGTGATCGAGTTCTCGGGGATCGGCGGGGTCTCGCGCCGCTCCAGCGCCGCCCGGTTGCGCCACTCGGCCAGCCGGAAGACCGACGTCTTGTACACGTCCTTGATCGGGCCGTACGCGCCCACCGAGTCGCCGTACAGCGTCGAATAGCCCACCGCCAGCTCGGACTTGTTGCCGGGGGCCAGGACAATATGGCCCTCCTGGTTGGAGATCGCCATCAGCAGCGTGCCTCGCAGCCGGGACTGGAGGTTTTCCTCCGCAAGGCCCGTCAGGCCCAGCGAGTCCATGTACGCGTCGAACATCGGCGCGATCGACACCGTGCGGAAGTTGAGGCCCGTACGGCGCGCCAGTTCCGCCGCGTCGCCCTTGGAGTGGTCCGAGGAGTACTTCGACGGCATCGAGACGCCGTACACGTTCTGTGCGCCCACCGCGTCGCAGGCGAGCGCGGCGACCAGCGCCGAGTCGATGCCGCCGGACAGACCGATCAGGACGGACTTGAAGCCGTTCTTCCGGGCGTACGCCCGCAGGCCCACGACCAGCGCCGAGTACATCTCCTCGGCGTCGTCCAGGCGGTCCGCGTACACGCCCTTGTGCTCCGGCTCGTACGCGGGCAGCGGGTCCTCGGACAGGACCACGCGGTCGATGCGCAGACCGTCGTCGACGACCCCCGTGGGCGCGGCGGATTCGGCCGCCGGCAGGTCCAGGTCCAGGAGCATGCACTCCTCCGCGAACTGCGGGGCCCGTGCGATCACTTCGCCGGCGGAGTCGACCACGATCGTGTCGCCGTCGAAGACCAGCTCGTCCTGGCCGCCCATCATGGCGACGTAGGCGGTGGTGCAGCCCGCTTCCTGGGCGCGCTTGCGGACGAGCTCAAGACGGGTGTCGTCCTTGTTGACCTCGAACGGCGAGGCGTTGATGGACAGCAGCAGGCCCGCGCCCGCGGAGCGCGCCGCCGGCACCCGGCCGCCGTCCTGCCACAGGTCCTCGCAGATGGCGAGGGCCACGTCCACCCCGTGCACCCGGATCACCGGCATGGTGTCGCCGGGCACGAAGTAGCGGAACTCGTCGAAGACGCCGTAGTTGGGCAGGTGGTGCTTGGCGAAGGCCAGGGCCACCTCGCCCCGGTGCAGCACCGCGCCCGCGTCCTGCGGGGCGCCGGCCGGCTGTCCGAACCTGGGCTGGGCGGTCTCGGAGCGGTCGAGGTAGCCGACGACCACCGGCAGCTCCCCGAGGCCCTCGTCGGCGAGGCGGGCGGCCAGCGAGCGCAGCGCGGCGCGGGAGGCCTCGACGAAGGAGGAGCGCAGCACCAGATCCTCGACGGGATACCCGGTCAGCACCATCTCCGGGAACGCCACCAGGTGCGCTCCCTGCTCGGCGGAGTGCCGGGTCCAGCGGACGACCGAGTCGGCGTTCGCGGCGAGGTCGCCGACGCGCGAGTCGATCTGATTCAGGGCGAGACGAAGTTGAGGCACGCGCCCAGTGTAATCGTCAGTACGACGCAATGGGGTGGCGCGGGGTGTGGTGCACCCCACGCCACCCCACTCACTGTCCGGTCAGTGGCGGCGGAACGACTCGACGTAGCCGTTCGCGGGCGTACCCACGCCGGTCACGTCGTCGTAGCCCTTCACGGCCTTGAGCGAGCTGTCCTGCCCGAGGCTGCGGACCGAGGTCAGCAGGCCGTCGGCGGCGTCGAAGCTGTTGGCGAAGTCGACGCGGGCGACCGCCAGGCCGTGGCCCGTCGGGTTGTCCGTGACGTCGTGGTACGCCTTCGAGCCGTACTTGGCGTAGATCACCGGGTTGGCGAAGCCGATGGCCTGGCCGCCCCGGGCCTCCTGGGCCAGGGCCTGGACGGCCGCGATCACCGGCGCGGCCAGCGAGGTGCCGCCGATGCGGTACTCGCTGTACTGCTGCGACCCGTCCGGGAAGGTCTGCGTCTGGCCGACCTTGAAACCGGTGTTCGGGTCGGCGATCGCCGAGATGTCCGGGACGACGCGGTTGCCGGCCGGGCTGTTGGCCGTGGCCAGCGCCTTCGGGACGACACCCTTCTGGTACGAGGGCTCCGCCACCGTGCTGCTGGTGCCGCCGCCCGCGCCCGAGGTGAACGCGCCGGGGAAGTTGGTCCAGCTGGTGCCGTCCGCGGACAGCGAGGCCTTCTCGGTGCCCCAGCCGGTCTCCCACAGGTACGTGTCGCCCTTGCCGACGGCCAGCGAGGTACCGCCGACCGCCGTCACCCACGCCGAGTTGGCCGGGGTGTCGACCTGCTTCGTGCCGGTGTGGGCGACCTCGTCGCCGTTGTCGCCGGAGGAGAAGTAGAAGCCGATGCCCTCCACCGCGCCGAGCTGGAAGACCTGGTCGTAGGCGGCGGCCAGGTCCGGCGTCTGGTTGGCCTCGATGTCGCCCCAGGAGTTGGAGACGATGTCGGCCAGGTGGTTGTCGACGATCTTGCCGAGCGAGTCGAGCAGGTCGTCGTCGAAGCAGGAGGCGGCGCCCACGTACGTGACGTCGGCGGCCGGCGCGACCGCGTGCACGGCCTCGACGTCGAGGGTCTCCTCGCCGTACCAGCCGGCCGCGCCGCACTCGACGGTCTTCTTGTAGTTCTTCGGCAGCACCTGGTGCAGCTGACCGGTCTTCCAGGCCGCGTCACCGTGCTTGTTCGCGTAGGTGGCCGCGTCGAAGCCGATGGTCGGCGAGGCATAGGCGTCCGTGATCGCGACGCGGACGCCCTTGCCGGTGGCGGTGCCCGCACCGTAGGCGGCGCGCAGCTGCTTGCCGGTGTAACCCTGGACGGCGTACGGGATCTTCGTGCCGTACGCGTCCGGCAGCGTGCTCGCGATGTTCGAGCCGTAGTACGAGGAGAACGGCCCGGCGTTATTGAACACGGCGTCCGGCGGGGGCAGTTGGTCCTGGTGGCTCGCCCGGTGCGGCGCGCTGTCCAGACCGGTCACGGTCAGGACGGCGCCCTTCAGGCTCTGAGGCACCGAGGCCGTCGACGACGGCGCGCGGTACGTCTTGGAGCCCTTGGCGAAGTTGTGCAGCTGGGTGCCGAACGCCTTCTCGGCGGCGGCCACGTCACCGGTGACGGCGACGTAGTGCTGCGTGACCTCGGTGACCTTCAGCCCGGCCGCGTTCAGCCAGGACTTGACGGCGGCCACCTGGGCCTTGGTCGCGCCGAAGCGCGCCTGCACCTGCTTGGCGCTCAGGTACTTGCCGTACAACGGCGAGGACGGGTCGGAGACCGCCTTCGCGTAGGCGGCCAGACCGGAGGCGTTCCGGCCGGCCAGGTAGACGCGGGCGGAGACCTGGGCGCTGTTCGAGGTGGCGCCCTTGTCCGCCCTGGCCGTGGCCCACGCGGGCTTGGTGCCCGCGAGCGAGTCCCGGCCCGGTGTGTCCGCGGCGTGCGCCGCAGGTATGCCGAACGCCAGCGCGCCGGCGAGCATCGGCAGTGTCGCTGCCAGGCTCACTCCGACGCGCGTGGTGGCGCGGTTGGATCTCATAGAACCCCCTGCATTGCGGTTCGCATGCATGTAGTGGTTGGTGGTCGCCGATCCACCGGGGGCCCGCGGCGGCAGGTGGCCCGTAATGGATCACACGATGAGGGCCACTCTTGCGATGAACCGTTCATGCCTGGGGCACGTAAAAGTCAAGAGAAGCTCAAGGAAGCGTCAGAAAGGGCGAATTGGGCTTTTCGTCCTTGCGGTCGTGTTACGAACGCGGCGCGGCGCCCCGCTCCTTGAGCATGTCGGACATCAACTGGATCTCCGACTGCTGCGCGTCGACCATCCCCTGCGCGAGCTTCTTCTCCACGCCGACCGAGCACTTGGCGACGCAGCCCTCCGCCATGTGGATACCGCCCTTGTGATGGCCCGTCATGAGCTGCAGGTAGAAGACCTCCGCCTGCCTGCCGTTCAGCGTGCCGAGCTTCTTCATCTCGGCGTTCGTCGCCATGCCCGGCATCAGCGCGCCGTCCTCGCCGGAGGCCATGTCGCCCATGCCCATCCAGTCCATCGGCGGCTTGGCGGACACCTTCGGCAGCTCCCACAGATCCAGCCAACCCAGCAGCATGCCGCGCTGGTTGGCCTGCGTCTGCGCGATGTCGTAGGCGAGCCGCCGGACTTCCTCGTCCTTCGTCCGGTCGCGCACGATGTACGACATCTCGACGGCCTGCTGGTGGTGGATCGCCATGTCCCGCGCGAACCCCGCGTCCGCGGAGTCGGAGGACGGCGTCCCCGTGCCGGAGCCGCCGTCCTCGGCGACCGCGTAGGTGATCGCGCCGGCCGCGACGAGCAGGGCCGCCGCGGCCCCCGCGATCCAGGCGAAGCGCGGCCTCACTTCATCGCCCCGCCGGTGCACGAGGCGCCCGGCTCGGGCGTCTGCTTGCCCTGGACGTACGTCGAGAAGAACTTGTCCACGGCCGGGTCGTCGGCGCTCTTCACGGCCAACTGGTGGCCCCATGCCGACAGGACGAGCGGCGACGCCTGGTTCTCGTACGGGCTCATCAGCGAGTACGGCGTCTTCTTCACCTTGGCCGCGAGTGCGTCCACGTCCGTCTTCGCCGCCTTGTCGGTGTACGTCACCCACACCGCGCCGTGCTCCAGCGAGTGCACGGCGTTCTCGTCCTTGACGGGCGAGGTGTAGACGTCGCCGTTGCAGTTGAGCCACACCGGATTGTGGTTGCCGCCCACCGGCGGGTGCATCGGGTACGTCACGTCCGTGCTGACGTGCGTCCGCGACAGCTTCCCCGACCAGGTCTGCACGCCGTCCGCGCCGGCCACGAAGTGCCCGGACCCCTTGGAGTCGCTCGCCGCGTCGTTCTTACCGGACTGCGACTGCACGAGGACGACACCGCCGACGACCAGACCAGCCACGACCACCACGCTCGCGCCGATGGTGAGGGCCCGGTTGCGGCGCTCGCGGGACCGCTCGGCACGCCGCATCTCCTCTATCCGCGCCTTGCGCGCCGCGTTGCTGCTCTTCTTGCCGGAACCCATGACGGTGTCCTTCTGGGGGGATCGACGGGACGTACGGGGACGGTGGGGCC
The DNA here is from genome assembly GCF_042889305.1 of Streptomyces sp. NPDC002619. Lineage (NCBI taxonomy): Bacteria > Bacillati > Actinomycetota > Actinomycetes > Kitasatosporales > Streptomycetaceae > Streptomyces > Streptomyces sp. NPDC002619. The sequence continues at coordinate 79,776 of NZ_JBIAQV010000021.1, forward strand.
CACTGATCGTAAGGGGGCGGGGGCGTCCTGCCGTAGGGAGGTCGCGGGAACCAGAAGATGAATCGTGATGTGAACCGGATATTTGGAACGCGGGATGCGTATTACCTACCATTCACGTATGCGGTTGCTGCGTTCCACCGATCTGGCACTGCGGGTTCTGATGCGGCTCGCGGTCGCTGACGCGTCCACTCCCACGACCCGGCAGGTCGCCGAGGACATGGACGTGCCGTACACGCACGCCGCGAAGGTGGTCGCCGAGCTCCAGCACCTGGGCCTGGTCGACGCCCGTCGCGGCCGGGGCGGCGGGCTCGCTCTCACGGAGAAGGGGCGTACGGCGTCCGTCGGGGCCGTGGTGCGCCGCTTCGAGGGTGATGGTGAGGTCGTCGAGTGCGAGGGCGCCACCCCGTGCCCCCTGAGCCCCGCCTGCAAACTGCGCGGCGCCCTGCGCCGGGCCCAGGAGGCGTTCTACGCCTCACTGGACCCGCTGACACTGGAGGACGTCGTGGCGGCACCGACGGGTCCGCTGCTGCTGGGAATCTCCCGGCGCCCCTAAGCGGCGGTCTGGGCCAGCCACAGGTCCGGGCCGAACACCTCGTAGTGGATGTCGGCCGGGGCCACGCCCCTGTCGATCAGCTGGGCGCGCACCGCCCGCATGAAGGGCAGCGGTCCGCACAGGTACGCGCGCGTGCCCTCTGGTACGGCGATGCCGTCGAGGTCCACCCGTCCGGTGCGGGTGCCCGGCTCCGCGTCCCGCTCGTAGAAGAAGTGCGCTGAGGCGTCCGGCAGCTTCTCCGTGTACGTCTCGTGGTCGGATCGCAGCGCGTGGTGGGCGGGGGAGCGGTCGCCGTGCACGACGGTGACCGGGGCCCGGTGGCCGGTCTCGGCGAGGTGGGCCAGCATCGCGATCATGGGGGTGACGCCGATGCCGGCGGAGGCGAGGAGCACCGGGGTGTCCTGGGTGCCCTCGAGGACGAGGTCGCCGTACGGCTCGGAGAGCTCGAGCACGCTGCCGACGTCCACGCGCGCGTGCAGATGGTTGGAGACCTCACCGTCGGGTGCGCCGTCCTCGCGCACCCGCTTGACGCTGAACTGCCGCACCGACTCGCCGGGGGCGCCGGAGAGGCTGTACTGCCGTATCTGCCGGGCGCCGTCCGGGAGTTCGGCGCGGACGGAGACGTACTGCCCCGCCCGGAAGGAGGCGACCGGGCCGCCGTCCACCGGCCGCAGCCGGAAGGAGGCGACCTCGGAGGTCTCGGCGACCCGCTCGACGACCTCCCAGCGCCGCAGGTCACGGCCGCCGTGCTCGTCGTACAGCCGCTTCTCGATGGCGATCAGGGCGTTCGCCATCAGCCAGTAGACCTCGTCCCAGGCGGCCGCGACCTCGGGCGTCACGGCCTCGCCGAGGACGTCGACGATCGCGGCGAAGAGGTGCTCGTGGACGATCGCGTACTGCTCCGGCGTGATGCCCAGGGAGGCGTGCTTGTGGGCGATGCGGCCGAGCATCGCGTCGGGCCGCTGGTCCGGGTGGTCCAGCAGGTGGGTGGCGAAGGCGGCGATGGACCCGGCGAGGGCCTGGCGCTGGGTGCCCGCGGCCTGGTTGCCGCGGTTGAACAGATCGCGCAGGAGTTCGGGGCGGGCGGCGAACATCCCGGCGTAGAAGCGCTCGGTGATCGTGTCGAGGGACGCGGCGACGGCGGGGAGGGTCGCACGGACGGTGGCAGCGGACTGCTCGGACAGCATGGTGACTCCTTATGGACTCGGCGGATGCCCACGTTAATTAAACTTGCATCTGAGATGCAAATTAAAGTTCGGGGGGTGAGCACGGTCCGCCATTACGGATGTCGGTCCGAGCAGGCAAGATGGGCGGCAGAGCGGTACACCCGCCGTACGTGAGGCGTTCGGCGCCGAGTCGGGTGGCCGATCATGGTCCGCAACGCGCACGAAATGCTGTTGTGGTGGGATGCTCAGGTGCCCGACCGTCTCTCCCGCGGTACCGGGGCAGGTGGCCTGACCAGCAAGGATGGGGAAGCGGAAGATGGACAAGCAGCAGGAGTTCGTGCTCCGTACGTTGGAGGAGCGCGACATCCGGTTCGTACGCCTGTGGTTCACGGACGTGCTGGGCTTCCTCAAGTCCGTGGCCGTGGCACCAGCCGAGCTGGAACAGGCCTTCGACGAGGGCATCGGCTTCGACGGCTCCGCGATCGAGGGCTTCGCCCGGGTCTACGAGTCCGACATGATCGCCAAGCCGGACCCGTCCACCTTCCAGGTCCTGCCGTGGCGCGCCGAGACCCCCGGCACCGCCCGCATGTTCTGCGACATCCTCATGCCGGACGGCTCCGCGTCCTTCGCCGACCCGCGCTACGTCCTCAAGCGCGCCCTCGCCAAGACCTCCGACCTGGGCTTCACCTTCTACACCCACCCGGAGATCGAGTTCTTCCTGCTGAAGGACCGCCCGCTGGACGGCACGCGGCCGACGCCCGCCGACAACTCGGGCTACTTCGACCACACCCCGCAGAACGTGGGCATGGACTTCCGCCGCCAGGCGATCACCATGCTGGAGTCGATGGGCATCTCGGTGGAGTTCTCCCACCATGAGGGCGCTCCCGGCCAGCAGGAGATCGACCTCCGCTACGCCGACGCCCTCTCCACGGCCGACAACATCATGACGTTCCGCCTGGTCATGAAGCAGGTGGCCCTGGAGCAGGGCGTGCAGGCGACGTTCATGCCGAAGCCGTTCTCGGAGCACCCCGGCAGCGGCATGCACACGCACCTGTCCCTCTTCGAGGGCGACCGGAACGCGTTCTACGAATCGGGCGCCGAGTACCAGCTCTCCAAGGTCGGCCGCTCCTTCATCGCGGGCCTGCTGAAGCACGCGGCGGAGATCTCGGCCGTCACCAACCAGTGGGTGAACTCCTACAAGCGCATCTGGGGCGGCTCAGAGCGCACGGCGGGCGCCGGCGGCGAGGCCCCGTCCTACATCTGCTGGGGCCACAACAACCGCTCGGCCCTGGTCCGCGTCCCTATGTACAAGCCCGGCAAGACGGGCTCCGCGCGGATCGAGGTCCGCTCCATCGACTCGGGCACCAACCCCTACCTGGCGTACGCCGTCCTGCTGGCCGCCGGTCTCAAGGGCATCGAGGAGGGCTACGAACTCCCGCCGGGCGCCGAGGACGACGTCTGGGCCCTCTCCGACGCCGAACGCCGAGCGATGGGCATCGAGCCCCTGCCCCAGAACCTGGGCGAGGCCCTGGCCCTGATGCAACGCAGCGACCTGGTCGCCGAAACCCTGGGCGAACACGTCTTCGACTTCTTCCTGCGCAACAAGAAGCAGGAGTGGGAGGAGTACCGCAGCGAGGTCACCGCGTTCGAGCTGCGGAAGAACCTGCCGGTGCTGTAGGCGCAGGTCAGAGCGGTATTGCTGATCCAAGAGGCCCCGGAGAGACGACCACAGGGTTGTCTCCCCGGAGCCGTTCTGCGGTCCTGGGCCGTCTGTGGGCGAGAGAAACGAGCCCGTCTGGGTGTCGGCACCGCTGGCTCTAGGCGAGGCGTAGGCCTACAGCGCGTCGTTACTGATGTCGTCCGCGCTCACGGCGTGGTTTCCACGTCCGCGTCGTCGATCCATCGAGCGAGATGCTGAACGCTGCCAATTGCTCAAGTGCTTCGTTCTCGTCCAGCTCGTGATCGATTTCGTGGGCGATGGGGTTGCGGATCGCGGAGTAGACACCACGGGCGAAGCCGGCCGCACCTTCGTGACGGCTCCTGAACGTGTCGCTTCCGTCGTCGTCTCCGAGGCGGAGCCGTGGATGCCCGCCGCTTGGCGGCTTGGTGGAGAAGGCCTCTCCCAGGAGCTTCGCCTCGGAGAGGTCCTTCCGCCCCAGCTTGGCCTGAGCCTGGGCGTTGATCGCCTTGGCTGCCATTCCCACCGCTTCACGGAAGTGCCCACTGCTCCAAAGCCCCTGAACGCTTCCCCACACCCATCGGTGCAACGTCGCAGCATCAAGCTGGGGTGCGCCGCTTCCGAGATTTTCGATCAGTTCCTGTTCAGCCTCCAGCTGCGAGATTGCCCGATGAGCCGCCTCCCGGTGCCGCCAGTACGGCTGCTTCTTGGCTTCGGGCCAATCAGCGGTTCGCCAGCCGGGGAGGACTCGATCCAAGACCTGCTCGGTGATCTGAGCCGAAGACTGCACCTCGGCCTTGGGCTTGTTGAGCTTGTAGTACGCGAACCCGATGGTGTTCGGAGCGTCTGGCACGTACGTGATGGAGGCAGTGTCAAGGAACGACTTGAGCCTGTTGATCGCCCACTAGCGATTTATTTGGGTCACCGCGCAATGGTCCCTCCTCGCCCCTGCATTGAGGGAGTTCTTTTTCAGGGACTGCCTGGCGCCGAATCAACTGAACAGTGACCCGTAGTGCGACTGCCGAGCTCGGGACTTGGCGGGCCCGCTTGCCAGGGCGGTCGATCTGCCTCGGCGAGCCGGCCCGTCAAGCGAGTGAGACGCGGTGCTTCCTAGCCGAATTCGCCGTTCCGCACTCCGTCCCGGAATGCCATCCATTCCTCTGCGGTGAACCGCAGAGACGGCAGGTCCCTGTTGTTCGAGTCGCGGATCGCGACGGCTCCGTCGCCGAGCTCCGCCACCTCGACGCAGTACGGGCCCGTCGTGCTCTTACTGCTCCTGATCCAGTGCGCTTCCGTCAGGTCACGCGCGTACAGGTCGGACTTTCTCGCTTCCATGAGAACTCCGTTCGATGTTCGATCGGATATTCCCCCTTCCCACCCTCATCCCGTCCCTCCCACGTCGCAACCGGCGTCGCGCCCACGTCGAAGACCGCCGCGACCTCGCTGGTTCCGGTCCTGAGCTTCGAAGCCGTGGACAGCGGCCCCGGCAGTGTCGGCTGCGGGCACGGAGTAGCGATGAGCCGGTACGCCCGGGCCTTGTGCAAGGGGTGTGCAAGTTCGGTCTGCTCGGCGGCAGTTCTCTTGTGTGAGAGACGTATGCACAGGTGAGACGAGGGGCCATGCCACGGACACGAGAGAAGCCGCCGACCACGCTCAGCCACGGCAAGCTGCCGTACCCGCAGGGAACGTTGGTCGAAGACGCCGAGAACGGACGTACGGGCGAGCTGCAAGGCGTGATCGAGGAACGCACGAAGGAGGGCAACAGGCTCTTCAGCCGAACGGCGTACATGCGGCCGAAAGGGGGTGGCATCGAGTGGGAGGCCCCTTTGACCCGCATCCGGCCCGTCGACGAGAACGGTTAACGATCCCTACCAAGTGTGCAGCCCTCCTCGCCCCGGGCGACGTGATCGGGTACGAGGTCAGGTGGCGCACCGTCAAGGCGGCGACCACGGCGCGTGGTCCAATGGGCGGGTTAGCTGTCGTCGTCACCTGGAAAGAGGGCGGCACGGCGCGTTTCCCGGCGGGTGACGAACTCCTTCTGAAAGAAGCGGACTCTGCTTGAGCAGCGATGGAGCCCCACCCCAATGCAACAGGGGCGGGGCTCAGTTGTGTCCACGTTGGCCACCAGCCGGGCCCGGGCGTGGTGCGGCGGCGGACGCGAACCTCCGCTCGCCCACTTCACGGGTGTGCGAGATGCGGCTCTTCCCGACGATCTGTGACGTCAGCGTCATGACTGGCTCAGGAACGCCGGAGACACCGCCGCCGTGCTGATGCGCCGCGGCTTCCCCGTGCCGTCGGCCGGGACCTCGTACAGATCCGCCCCGTAGTCGCCCGGCAGTGCGTACACGACCGTATGTGCGTCCCGCCACACCGCCTGGTCGTCGACGCTTCGTCGCTCGGCGAGCGGGGTTTCGTGCATCGTCCGCAGGTCGAGGACGTACAGGCGCCAAGGGGCGTCCTTGGACAGGCCCTTGACGCGTTTCTTGTAGGCGATGCGGGTGCCGTCGGGGGAGAGGGACGGGCATTCGACGTTCGTGTGGAGGGTGGTGACCGTGCGGGTGCGCAGGTCGCCGCGGACCAGGTAGGTCTTCCCCTTCGTCGCCAGCGTCGCGTAGAACGTGCGGTCGTCCGCCGCGAACGTCGCGCCCCAGAAGTTGACGTCCGACGCCCGGTAGGTGTGGCCGTCCTTGATGACTCGGTACGCCTCCAGGGACGGCGTCAGCTCACCCGTCCTCGTGTCCACGATCGCCGTGCGCGTCGAGAAGTTCGTGCCCGCGTACGAGTCGCCGCCGACGAACGCCGTCCAGGCGGCGAAGTGACCGGTGGGGGAGACCCGGGCGCGGGACGGGATGCCGGGGACGTCGTAGTGGGCCGTGGTCTTCAGGTGTGCGTCCAGGATCACCGCCCGGTACGTGTCCGAGAGCGCGCCGTGCACCGCCTGGAGACACACACCGGTGCCCGAAGTGGCGTAGAAACGCAGGCACTTGACGCCGGAGGCGGTGCGCGGGCCGGCCGGGTCCGACGCCGGGACCGTGGTCAGCTCGTCGCGGTGAGGGCCCCACGCCATGTTGCGGAACACCATGCGGCCCGGCATCGTCAGGCTCACCTCGCCCGACGTCACCTCCGGGCCGCCCGCCTGAGTGTGGTCACGGCGCTCCGCCCGTGCCGAGGCGTGCAGGACGGCCGCCAGCGCGACCGCCGCCAGCACGACGACGGCCGACAGCAGAACGATGATGCGGGACCGTACGGTCATGAAGCGGGCTCCCGGGTCGTGCCGAGGGTGTTCGGGCGGAGGGTGAAGGAGAACGCGGCGCACACCGCCAGCGCCACGGTGGTCGCCGCCAGCGCCGTACGGTCGCCCCACAGCGTCCAGGCCGCACCGAAGCCGAGCGAGCAGGCGAACCGGGCCATCGCCTGACCCGTCTGCACCACCGCCAGCCCCGAGGAGCGCAGTTCCTCCGGGACGCCGTCCGAGGCGGCCGCCATCAGCACGCCGTCGGTGGCCGCGTAGAAGGCACCGTGCAGGGCGAGCACCGCGTACGGCAGGGCCGTGCCGTGCCAGGACGTGAGCAGCAGGGCGTAAGCCAGAAGCAGTGAGCCGTGCCCGGCCAGGAACACACGCCAGCGCCCCCACCGGTCCGCGAGCCGCCCCAGCGGCACCGCGAGGAGAAGGAACGCGGCGGCCGTTCCCAGCGGCAACAGCGCGAACCAGCGGTCCGGGACGCCGAGCCGCCGCTGCAACAGCAGATAGACGAAGGAGTCACTGACCGTGGCCAGCCCGAGCAGCAGCGCACAGACCGTGATACGGCGCAGCTCACGGCGGCGCAGCAGGCCTACGGCCGCCTTCAGGGTGGGACGCGTGCCCGACCCCTCCGCCACGCGGCCCGCGGCCCGCCCACCCGGCACGAACAGCACCAGCACCAGCACGCCGATCACGGCCACACAGAAACTCACCGTGAACACCGCGTCGTACCCGTCCACCGTGGCTCGAAGGATCAGGAACGCCACGAGCGGACCCAGCAGCGCACCCGCCGTGTCCATGGCACGGTGCACCCCGAAGGCGCGGCCACGCGTCTCCGGCGTACTGGAAAGGGAGATCAAGGCGTCGCGCGGGGCCGTGCGCAGCCCCTTGCCCGTGCGGTCGGCGGCCAGGATCAGGCCGATCGGCGTCAGGCTGTGCGCGAGCAGCAGCAGCGGCTTGCACACCGCGGAGATGCCGTAACCGAACCCGGCCACCCACTTGTGCCGGCCCCCGCCGCGGTCGGCGAGGTGGCCCCCCGCCAAGCGCACCAGCGCCGAGAAACCGTTGTAGATACCGTCCAGGAGCCCGAAGCCCAGCGGCGACAGACCGAGCCCCGCCACCAGATACAGCGGTAGCACCGCCGTGACCATCTCGGACGAGACGTCGGTGATCAGGCTGACCGCGCCGAGGGCGAGCACGGTGGGAGCGACCGCGGCACGGCGCCGCCCGGCGGAAGACCGGACGGCACCGCTCGCGGACGCCGGCGTACTCGCGCGGCTGTCCGCTACGTACACGTCACGACGCCCAGATGCCGGTGATGTCCTTGGCGGAGGCCGCGTTGCCCGCGTGCGTGGTCAGGCCCTGGGTGTCCTCCAGGGTGCGCAGCAGGTCGTAGTGGTTGTAGGTCGTGGTGGACGACGAACCCGCGGTCACCGGCTGGCCGTACAGGACGGTCGGGATGCGGTTGCCGGCCAGCCGGTTGTCCTCGTCGAAGGTGACGACGAGGAGGCTGTTGTGGGTCTTGGCCCAGGTCGCGTAGGCGCCCAGGTTGTTCTTCAGCCAGGTGTCACCGGTCGACACCGAGCAGTCGTGCATGTCGCTGCACAGGTTGGGGACCACGAACGACATCTGGGGCAGCGTCGAGTAGTCGGTCGGGAACTGCGCGAACGTCTTGGCACTCGACGTCGGCACGTTGCTGAACCCGAACCACGGGTTGTGCTTGCGCGCGTACTTGCCGCTGCTGCACGTGGTCGAGCCCTGGCTGGGCAGGGTCTCGTTGTAGCTGGCCCAGCTGCGGCCGGCCGCGATCTGCTCGGAGGCCAGGTTGGCGGCCGAGGAGAAGCCGGGGGTGTAGCAGCTGTCGTCCGTGATGCCCTGGGTGGAGCCGGAGAACAGGGCGAAGTAGTTCGGCTGGCTCGGGTGGGTGATCGCGTAGGACTGGCTCAGGTTGGCGCCGCCGGTCTTGAGCGAGTTGATGTAGGGCGCGCTGGAGGATCCGATGACCTGGCTGTAGGCGTGGTTCTCGAAGACCACGACAACGACGTGGTCCGGGCTCGGCACGGCGCCCGCGGCGTGCGCGGACTGGCCACCGAGCCCGGTCCACAGACCGAACGCGGCCGCGGCGAGGGCTGCACCGGACGCCACGACGGCGCGGGCACGGCGGTACACGGAACTGCCGGACACAACAACCTCCGGAGGGGGGAAGGACGGGGTTGGCGATGCGGACAGAGCATGCTCACGCCAACATTCCCCCGCCCGACCTCACCCAACCGGGCGGATGAAGAGCGTGTGAACTACTGCCTCTGCCCCGCCAGTTGGGCCAACACCTGGTGCAACGGCTCACTCGCACGCCGCCGATACTCCTGAATGGCCCACCCGTTGCCATCAGGGTCCTTGAAATACATGAACGTGGCCCCGTCCTGCGGCGCGAACTGCTGCGGCTCGCTCACCTCCAACCCCCGCCCGCGCAGCTCCTCGTACGCCGCCTTCGCATCGGCCACACACAGCTGCATACCGTGATACGACCCCGGCTCCGGCGTCCCTGTCGGCACCTGCAACCCATCCACGAGCGCGATCGAACACCCCGACCCCGGCGGCGTGAGCTGCACGATCCGCATGCCCTCCATCACCTCGCCGTCAAGGTCGACATGAAACCCGACCTTGTCCCGGTAGAACTCCTTGGCCCGGTCGACGTCCGTGACCGGCAGGATGATCACTTCGAGCGTCATGTCCATGAACGACTCCTCCGTCGTCTCGGCTCCCTTCACCGAAGCGGAAAACGCACGGCGGTGCCACCAGAAGGCGAATACGCGCCACGGACGCAGAAGGCGAATACGCGCCACGGAGGGCCGGCCGCCCACGGTGGGAAGGGGACGTGGCGGGGGGTGTCCGCCCGCAGCGGCCGGCGAAAACCCGGGGTACGAAACACACAACCAGCCCGCCGGACCGAGGACGGACACCCCCCGGCGCGGCACCGACTCACCCACCACGCCAGGGCGCTGCACAAGCCCCCACACACGCACAGGCGCCGCAGGCATCCCGCACGTGAACGCACCCCCGAAAGTCGCACCCTCCCGCCACGGAGCCACCCCACTCCGATCCGGCTACGCTCGATCGAGGACGACCTTGATCCGAGGGGAGGCCGCGGATGACGCCGGGGCGCAGGAGCAGCACCTTCACACGCCTTCTGCGGCACGGCTTCACCGACCCCTCCGCCGCAGAGCGCCTCCTGGACGGCCCCGAGCTCGCACCCGTGCGCAACGACCCCGTGCTCCTGGAGGCCCTCGGCGCCACCGCCGACCCCGACCTGGCCCTGCACGGCTTCGTACGCCTCCTGGAGGCCCAGCCCGACCACACCGCCCACCGCGAACTCCTGGACACCCTGATAGCGGCCAAGCCGCTGCGCGACCGCCTCCTCGGAGTCCTGGGCGCCTCCGCCGCCCTCGCCGACCACCTGGCCCGCCACCCCCGCGACTGGGAGACCCTGGTCACCTACGAGCCCCGGGACCTCCACCCCGGCGTGGAGGAGTTCGAGGGCGGCCTGGCCGAGGCCACCGACCCGGTCACCCTCCGCATCGCGTACCGCCGCTGCCTCCTGTCCATCGCCGCCCGAGACGTGAACGGCACGATCGACGTCGCCCAGACCGCCGCCGAACTGGCCGACCTGGCCACCGCCACCCTCCGCGCCGCCCTCGCCATCGCCCGCACCGCCGCCCCCGAGGACGCCGCGCTGTGCCGCCTCGCGGTGATCGCGATGGGCAAGTGCGGCGGCCACGAGCTGAACTACGTCTCCGACGTGGACGTGATCTTCGTAGGCGAGTCGACGGACGGCGCGGACGAGGGCAAGGCGATCAGAGCCGCGACCGGCCTCGCCTCGCACATGATGCGGATATGCTCGGAGACCACGGTCGAGGGCTCCATCTGGCCAGTGGACGCCAACCTCCGCCCCGAGGGCCGCAACGGCCCCCTCGTACGCACCCTCAGCAGCCACGTTGCCTACTACCAACGCTGGGCCAAGACCTGGGAGTTCCAGGCACTGCTGAAGGCCCGCCCGGTAGCGGGCGACGTGGAACTGGGCGAGGACTACATGGCGGTGGTGGAACCCCTCGTCTGGAAGGCGGCAGAACGCGACAACTTCGTCGCGGACGTACAGAAGATGCGCCGCAGGGTCGTCGAGAACATCCCCGTGGCCGAGATCGAACGCGAGCTGAAGCTCGGCCCCGGCGGCCTCAGGGACGTCGAATTCGCCGTACAGCTCCTGCAGTTGGTGCATGGCCGCGCCGATGTCTCACTCCGCAGCCGCACCACCCTGGACGCCCTCCAAGCGCTGGCAAGCGGTGGCTACGTGGGCCGCGCGGACGCCGTCCAACTCGACGACGCGTACCGCTTCCTGCGCTCCATGGAGCACCGCATCCAGCTCTACCGCCTGCGCCGCACCCACCTCGTCCCCGAGGACGAGACCGACCTGCGCCGCCTGGGCCGCTCCCTGGGCCTGCGCGCCGACCCGGTGACCGAGCTGACCCGCGAGTGGAAACGGCACACCGGCGTCGTACGACGATTGCACGAGAAGCTCTTCTACCGCCCGCTGCTCGACGCGGTCGCCCAACTCGCCCCCGTAGAGGCCAGGTTGAGCCCCGAGGCAGCCCGCGAACGCCTCGTCGCCCTCGGCTACGCCGACCCCGCCGCCGCCCTGCGCCACCTGGAGGCGCTGGCCTCCGGCGTCACCCGTAAGGCAGCCATCCAGCGCACCCTGCTGCCCGTCCTCCTCGGCTGGTTCGCCGACTCGGCCGACCCGGACGCGGGCCTGCTCAACTTCCGCAAGGTCTCCGACGCGCTCGGCAAGACCCCGTGGTACCTGCGCTTGCTGCGCGACGAAGGAGCAGCCGCCGAGAACCTGGCCCGAGTCCTGTCCGCCGGCCGCCTGGCCCCCGACCTGCTGATGCGCGCGCCCGAAGCAGTGGCCCTGCTGGGCGACGGCGAAGGCGGCGGACTGGCACCACGCGGCCGAACCCCCCTGGAACAAGAAATCCTGGCCGCAGTCGGCCGCGCACCCACCGCAGAACAAGGAGTAACCGCCGCCCGAGGCGTCCGCCGCCGAGAACTGTTCCGTACGGCCGCCGCGGACATCGTCGACTCCTACGGCACCGAGTCCAATCCGGCCGAGGCGGACGAGGGCGCGCTGGTCGACCGGGTGGGCGGCGCGGTCTCCGACCTGACGGCGGCCACGCTCGCCGGCACCCTGCGCGCGGTCGTCCGCGAGGGCTGGGGCGACACCCTGCCCACCCGCTTCACGATCATCGGCATGGGCCGCTTCGGCGGCCACGAACTGGGCTACGGCTCCGACGCCGACGTCCTGTTCGTGCACGAGCCGCGGGACGGCGTGGACGAACGGGAGGCCTCCGAGGCGGCGAACAAGGTGGTCTCCGAGATGCGCCGCCTGCTGCAGATCCCCAGCGCGGACCCGCCCCTGCTGATCGACGCGGACCTGCGCCCGGAGGGCAAGTCGGGCCCGCTCGTGCGCACCCTGAAGTCGTACGAGGCGTACTACCGCCGCTGGTCCCTGGTCTGGGAGTCGCAGGCGCTGCTGCGCGCGGAACCGGTCGCCGGTGACGAGGACCTCGGCCGCCGATTCATCGACCTGATCGACCCGCTGCGCTACCCCGCCGAGGGCCTGGGCGACGAGGCGGTCCGCGAGATCCGGCGCCTGAAGGCCCGTATGGAGTCCGAACGCCTGCCGCGCGGCGCCGACCCGAAGCTCCACGCCAAGCTCGGCCCCGGCGGCCTGTCCGACGTCGAGTGGACGGTCCAGCTGCTCCAGCTCCGCCACGGCTGGGCGGAACCGGGCCTGCGCACGACCCGCACCCGTGAGGCCCTGGCGGCGGCCTGCGCGGAGCGCCTCATCTCGGGCGAGGACGCCGCCATACTCGACGAGGCCTGGGTGCTCGCCACCCGCGTCCGCAACGCGGTCATGCTGGTCCGCGGCCGGGCCGGCGACACCTTCCCCACCGACGGCCGCGAACTCGCCGCCGTAGGCCGCTACCTCGGCTACGGCTCGGGCCACGTCGGCGACATGCTCGACGCCTACCGCCGTACGACCCGCAGGGCCCGGGCGGTGGTGGAGGAACTGTTCTACGGCGCGTGAGCCCCGAGCAGCGTCCCGCGCACCCCCCGCACCGGCACCACGCGGGGCAGGGAGTACGGCAGGGCGCCGTACCAGAGGCGTGCCAGGGCGAACCCGAAGGCGAGACACAGCAGACCACCCACCGCGTCCAGCCAGAAATGGTTGGCGGTGGACACGATGACGAGGAGCGTCAGCGCCGGGTACAGCAGCCCCAGCACCCGCACCCACGGCACCGACGCCAGCGCGAAGACGGTCAGCCCGGCCCACAGGGACCAGCCGATGTGCATCGACGGCATCGCCGCGTACTGGTTGGACATGTGCTTGAGGTCGCCGGAGGCCATGGAACCCCACGTGTGGTGGACCATCACGGTGTCGGTGAAGCGGCCGCCGTTCATCAACCGGGGAGGAGCAAGCGGATACAGGTAGTAACCGACCAGGGCCACACCCGTCGTCGCGAACAGCACCAGCCGCGTCGCCGCGTAGCGCCCGGGGTGGCTGCGGAAGAGCCAGACCAATACCCCCAGCGTCACCACGAAGTGCAGCGTCGCGTAGTAGTAGTTCATGCCGACGATCAGCCAAGTCACCGAGTCCACGGAACGATTGACCGACCCCTCGACGGCGATTCCCAGCTGGTGCTCGGCCTTCCAGATCCAGTCGGCGTTGCGCAGTGCCGCGCTCTTCTGCTCCGGCACCGCGTTGCGGATGAGCGAGTACGTCCAGTAACTCACCGCGATCAGAAGGATCTCGAACCACAACCGGGGCCGCCGGGGAGTGCGCAACCGACGCAGGAGACCCCGCTCGTCCCCACCCGTGACGGCCTGCGGAACGGCCGACTGCTCGCGACCTTCCGGCTCTGTCACGGTCGAGTCACTCATAGGCACAGAGTCTGCCAGAAAAGCCTTCCCCGACAGGTCATCCCAAGGTCGGGTCCGGGCCGCATGTTCTACGACGAGAGGACGATTCCCAGGGATCCAGGGGAACTCAGGCCCGAACCCGCTCCCCGGGCGCCGAAGCGGTAGAGCCCCGCACCACCAGTTCCGGCATGAACACGAACTCACTGTGCGGCGCGGGCGTCCCGCCGATCTCCTCCAGCAGAGTCCGCACCGCGGCCTGCCCCATCGCCGGGACCGGCTTGCGGATCGTCGTCAGCGGCGGGTCCGTGAAGGCGATGAGCGGGGAGTCGTCGAAGCCCACCACGGAGACGTCCCGGGGCACCTCGAGACCCCGCTGCCGTGCGGCCCGTATCGCGCCCAGCGCCATCATGTCGCTGGCGCACACCACCGCGGTGCAGTCACGGTCGATGAGCGCGGCGGCCGCCGCCTGGCCGCCCTCCAGGGTGTACAGCGAGTGCTGCACCAGCTCCGTCTCGATGCGCCCCGCGTCCAGCCCCAACTGGTCCTGCACCGCCCGCACGAAGCCCTCGATCTTGCGCTGCACCGGCACGAAACGCTTCGGGCCGAGGGCGAGACCGATGCGGGTGTGTCCGAGCGAGATCAGATGCGTCACCGCCAGCGTCATCGCCGCCCGGTCGTCCGGCGAGATGAACGGCGCCTGCACCTTCGGCGAGAAACCGTCGACCAGCACGAACGGCACGCCCTGCGCCCGCAGTCGCTCGTAGCGCTGCATGTCGGCGGTGGTGTCCGCGTGCAGTCCGGAGACATAGATGATCCCGGCGACCCCGCGGTCCACCAGCATCTCGGTCAGCTCGTCCTCCGTCGACCCGCCCGGGGTCTGCGTGGCGAGCACCGGCGTGTAGCCCTGGCGGGTCAGGGCCTGCCCGATGACCTGCGCCAGGGCAGGGAATATCGGGTTCTCCAGCTCCGGGGTGATCAGGCCCACCAGGCCCTCGCTGCGCTGCCGCAGCCGTACCGGACGCTCGTAGCCGAGGACGTCCAGCGCGGCCAGCACGGACTGTCGGGTGGTGGCGGCTACGCCCGGCTTCCCGTTGAGGACGCGGCTGACGGTCGCTTCGCTCACCCCCGCCTGCGCTGCGATGTCGGCAAGCCGTGTGGTCACGCCACCGGACTGTACCGGCCGTACCCCGCCTTGCACACCGATGGGACGACGTGCGCGAGCGGTCCCACGGCCCGCCGCCGGTTGCTGCGTCATCGCGCTCCCTCGTCCTTCTGTTCGGTCTCGCACGGCAAGAGCTTGCAGAGTCTTGCACAAGACTCTGCGGCCCGCTGACGGGTCACGACAAGGTAACCACAGTGTCCTCTTGCACTTTTTTTCTGCAAGGTCTTTCGCAACGGTTGCATCGCTGTTACGTTCACGTCGCCCGGCGGCCGCAACGGCGCAGTCGGCAAGTCGCAGGGAGCGGACGGGACCGCTCCCCGCATCACACGGGCTTTAACCCTCAAGGAGAACTCATGCGGCGTGGCATAGCGGCCTCCGCGCTGGTGGCGTCCCTCGCCCTCACGGCGACGGCGTGCGGCGGGAGCGACAGCGACAGCAAGTCGGACGGCCCGGTCACCATCACCTGGTGGGACACCTCCAACGCCACCAATGAGGCGCCGACGTACCAGGCCTTGGTCAAGCAGTTCGAGGCCGCCAACAAGAACATCAAGGTCAAGTACGTCAACGTGCCCTTCGACCAGGCGCAGAACAAGTTCGACACGGCCGCCGGCTCCAAGGGTGCCCCGGACGTGCTGCGCTCCGAGGTCGGCTGGACCCCGGCCTTCGCGAAGAAGGGCTACTTCCTGCCGCTGGACGGCACCGCGGCCCTCGCGGACAAGGACAAGTTCCAGTCCAGCCTGATCCAGCAGGCCCAGTTCGACGGCAAGACCTATGGCGTGCCGCTGGTCACCGACACCCTCGCGCTGGTCTACAACAAGTCCCTCTTCGAGAAGGCCGGCATCAGCGAGGCGCCCAAGACCTGGGATGAGCTGAAGTCCGACGCCGCGAAGATCAAGGCCAAGACCGGCCAGGACGGCTA
Organism: Streptomyces sp. NPDC002619; assembly: GCF_042889305.1. Classification (NCBI taxonomy): domain Bacteria; kingdom Bacillati; phylum Actinomycetota; class Actinomycetes; order Kitasatosporales; family Streptomycetaceae; genus Streptomyces; species Streptomyces sp. NPDC002619. The sequence goes on from NZ_JBIAQV010000021.1 coordinate 95,470, forward strand.
CTGGGGCTCCACCCAGGCCTACTACGCGCAGTCCTTCCTCTACGGCGAGGGCACCGACACCGTCGACGCCTCCGCCAAGAAGATCACGATCACCTCGGACGCCGCGAAGAAGGCGTACGGCACCTGGCTGGGCCTGTACTCCGGCAAGGGCCTGCACAAGGCCGACACCACCGCCGACGCCTACGCCCACATCCAGGACGCGTTCGTCAACGGCAAGGTCGCCGCGATCATCCAGGGCCCCTGGGAGATCACGAACTTCTACAAGGGTTCCGCGTTCACGGACAAGTCCAACCTCGGCATCGCCACCGTCCCGGCCGGCTCCTCCGGCAAGGCGGGCGCCCCGACCGGCGGTCACAACCTCTCCGTGTACGCCGGTTCGGACAAGGCCCACCAGGACGCGGCCCTGAAGTTCGTCAACTTCATGACCTCGGCGAAGTCCCAGGAGACCATCGCCCTGAAGAACTCGACGCTGCCCACCCGTGACGACGCCTACACGGCCGAGGTCAAGGCGGACCCGGGCATCGCCGGCTACCAGGGTGTCCTGGCCGCCGCCCAGCCGCGCCCGGCGCTGCCCGAGTACAGCTCCCTGTGGGGCCCGCTGGACACCGAGCTGCCGAAGATCGCCGGTGGCAAGGAGTCCCTGGACAAGGGTCTGAGCAACGCCGAGCTGGCGATCGCCAAGCTGGTCCCGGACTTCAGCAAGTAAGCCCCGAGTGGCCGCCGGATCTCCCTGTAATCCGGGGGGAGGGATCCGGCGGCCACCGGCCTGTGCCCAGCCCAACCCCTGATCTTTTCTGAAGGTGTCGAACCATGACAGTCGCCATCGACCGCGCGACCGGCAAGCGCCGCGGTGACCGCGCGCCTCGGCCCGGGCTGGGGCAGCGCATCAAGAACGGCTACCAGAAGCACTGGTACGCGTACGCGATGATCGCGCCCGTCGCGATCGTGCTCGGCGTCCTCGTGCTGTACCCCCTGGTGTACGGCCTCTACCTCACGCTCACCGACGCCAACAGCCTCAACACGGCGCGGACGATCGGCGTCAACCACATCGACGCCACGTACAAGTTCATCGGGCTCGACAACTACAAGGACATCCTGTTCGGCCCGACGTCGTACGACAGGTTCTGGTCGCACTTCGTCTGGACGATCGTGTGGACCGCCCTGTGTGTCGCCCTCCACTACGCCATCGGCCTGGGTCTGGCCCTGCTGCTCAACCAGAAGCTGCGCGGCCGCACCTTCTACCGGCTGATCCTGATCCTGCCGTGGGCCGTGCCCACCTTCGTCACCGTGTTCGGCTGGCGGTTCATGCTCGCCGACGGCGGCATCATCAACTCCGCGCTCGAGGCGGTGCATCTGCCGACACCGCTGTGGCTGGAGGACACCTTCTGGCAGCGGTTCGCCGCGATCATGGTCAACACCTGGTGCGGTGTGCCGTTCATGATGGTCTCGCTGCTCGGTGGCCTGCAGTCCATCGACTCCACCCTGTACGAGGCCGCGGAGATGGACGGCGCGAACGCCTGGCAGCGCTTCAGGTATGTCACCCTGCCCGGTCTTAGGTCAGTCAGCTCCACCGTCGTACTGCTCGGCATCATCTGGACGTTCAACCAGTTCGCCGTGATCTTCCTGCTGTTCGGCAACACCGCCCCCGACGCGCAGATCCTCGTGACCTGGGCTTACTACCTGGGCTTCGGACAGCAGCCGCGCGACTTCGCCCAGTCGGCCGCCTACGGCATCCTGCTGCTGGCGATCCTGATCGTCTTCACCTCGTTCTACCGTCGCTGGCTGAACCGCAATGACCAGCAGCTCGCGATCTGAGGAAGGAGTTCCGATGAGTACCACCACGCCCCCCGAGATCACCGCCGACAAGCCGGTGACCCCCCAGGCACTCGCCGCACTGAACCGCGGCCCCGTGCGCCGCCGCGGCGAGCGCGGCCTCGTCGCCTCCCTCGCCTCCCACGGCATCCTGATCGTCGCGAGCCTCGTCGCGCTCTTCCCGATCGCCTGGCTGATCTTCCTGTCCCTTGGCCCGGACAAGGACGACTATCTGCACCCGGGCGGCATCTGGAAGAAGATGACGTTCGACAACTACTCGTTCGTCCTCCAGCACACGGGCTTCTTCGACTGGATGAAGAGCTCGCTGATCGTCTCCCTGGGCACCACGGTCATCGGCGTCCTCGTCGCCGCGACCACCGGCTACGCCGTCTCCCGTATGCGCTTCCCCGGCTACAAGAAGCTGATGTGGGTCCTGCTGGTCACCCAGATGTTCCCGATCGCCGTGCTCATCGTGCCGATGTACCAGATCCTCTCGGACCTGCAGCTCATCGACAGCTACCTCGGCCTGATCCTCGTCTACTGCTCGACCGCGGTGCCCTACAGCGCCTGGCTGCTCAAGGGCTACTTCGACACGATCCCCTTCGAGATCGACGAGGCGGGACGCGTCGACGGACTCAGCCCCTTCGGCACGTTCGCCCGGCTGATCCTGCCGTTGGCCAAGCCCGGACTCGCCGTCGCCGCGTTCTACAACTTCATCACCGCGTTCGGCGAGGTCGCCTTCGCCTCGACGTTCATGCTGGACGACAGCAAGTACACCTTCGCCGTGGGCCTGCAGAGCTTCGTCAGCGAGCACGACGCGCAGCGCAACCTGATGGCGGCGACCGCCGTGCTGGTCGCGATACCCGTCTCCGCGTTCTTCTACCTCGTGCAGAAGAACCTGGTGACCGGACTCACCGCCGGCGGCACGAAGGGCTGACGGCCGCCGCCGAACCCAAGCCCCCCACGATCCAACCTCCTTTACGTACCAAGGACGCCATGAGCCAGCACTCCGCCGACCCGGCCCCGAACACCGCCCTCGCCACCGTCGCGGGCCACCGCGACTGGTGGCGGGACGCGGTGATCTACCAGGTCTATCCGCGCAGCTTCGCCGACAGCAACGGCGACGGCATGGGCGACCTGGAGGGCGTGCGGTCCAGACTCCCGTATCTGCGCGACCTCGGCGTGGACGCCGTGTGGCTCAGCCCGTTCTACGCCTCGCCGCAGGCCGACGCGGGCTACGACGTGGCCGACTACCGTGCCGTGGACCCCATGTTCGGCAACCTCCTGGACGCCGACGCGCTGATCCGCGACGCCCACGAGCTGAGCCTGCGCATCATCGTCGACCTGGTCCCCAACCACTCCTCGGACCAGTACGAGTGGTTCAAGCGGGCGCTGGCGGAGGGCCCGGATTCTCCCCTCCGCGACCGCTACCACTTCCGCCCCGGCAAGGGCGAGCACGGTGAACTCCCGCCCAACGACTGGGAGTCCATCTTCGGCGGCCCGGCGTGGACGCGGGTCACCGAACCGGACGGCTCGGCCGGCGAGTGGTATCTGCACCTCTTCGCCCCGGAGCAGCCCGACTTCAACTGGGAACACCCAGCCGTCGGCGACGAGTTCCGCTCCATCCTGCGCTTCTGGCTGGACATGGGCGTGGACGGCTTCCGCATCGACGTGGCGCACGGGCTGGTCAAGGCCGAGGGCCTGCCGGACCTGGGCTCCCACGACCAGCTGAAGCTGCTGGGCAACGATGTCATGCCGTTCTTCGACCAGGACGGCGTGCACACCATCTACCGCCAGTGGCGCACCATCCTCGACGAGTATGCGGGTGAGCGAATCTTCGTCGCGGAGGCGTGGACCCCGACTGTCGAGCGCACCGCCAACTACGTGCGCCCCGACGAACTGCACCAGGCCTTCAACTTCCAGTACCTGAGCACGGAGTGGGACGCGGACGAACTCCGCGGGGTCATCGACCGCACCCTGGAGGCCATGCGCCCGGTCGGCGCCCCCGCCACCTGGGTGCTCTCCAACCACGACGTCACCCGCCACGCCACCCGCTTCGCCAACCCGCCCGGCCTCGGCACCCAGATCCGTACCTCCGGTGACCGCGAACTGGGCCTGCGTCGCGCCCGTGCCGCCACCCTGCTGATGCTGGCGCTGCCCGGTTCGGCGTACATCTACCAGGGTGAGGAGCTGGGTCTGCCGGACGTCGTCGACCTGCCCGACGGCGTCCGGCAGGACCCCGCCTACTTCCGGGGCGCAGGCCAGGACGGCTTCCGTGACGGCTGCCGGGTGCCGATCCCGTGGACGCGGGAGGGCTCGTCGTACGGCTTCGGCAGCGGCGGGAGCTGGCTGCCGCAGCCCCCGGCCTGGGCCGAGCTGAGCGTGGAGGCGCAGGACGGGGTGCCGGGCTCGACGCTTGAGCTGTACCGCTCGGCGCTCGCCGCCCGCCGGTCCCAGCCAGACCTCGGCGCCGGTGACGCGGTGGAGTGGCTGCGCGCCCCGGAGGGCGTCCTGGCTTTCCGGCGCGGGGAGTTCGTGTGCGTCGCCAACACGACGGGGGAGTCGGTGACGACCCCGGCGTACGGGCGCGTGCTGCTCACCAGCGGTGAGGTGACCGAGGCCGACGGGGAGACCAAGGTCCCGGCCGACACCACGGTGTGGTGGACCACGGCCTGACGGCCCCTGCGCAAGTTCTTGCATCAACTTCACGCGGCCCGCTGCCTTTTCAGGCGGCGGGCCTTTAATATCTGCGTCACCGCAAGGTAGTTGAAAGTTTTCAGCAAGAACCTTCAACTCGGTTCCGCCCCTTCAACGGAGAAGGACCCCCACATGGCACGCAGAACCCTCGCCGCGGCCCTCGCCCTCACGGCCGCCACATTTGTCATGGTCCCGACGGTCGCACAGGCCTCCCCGCCCGGCACCAAGGACGTCACCGCCGTCCTCTTCGAGTGGAAGTACGCCTCGGTGGCCCGCGAGTGCACCAACACCCTGGGCCCCGCCGGCTACGGCTACGTCCAGGTCAGCCCGCCCGCCGAGCACATACAGGGCTCGCAGTGGTGGACGTCGTACCAGCCGGTCAGCTACAAGATCGCCGGCCGCCTGGGCGACCGTACTGCGTTCCAGAACATGGTGAACACCTGCCACTCGGCCGGTGTGAAGGTCGTCGTCGACACCGTGATCAATCACATGTCGGCGGGCAGCGGCACCGGCACGGGCGGCTCGTCGTACACCAAGTACGACTACCCCGGCCTGTACTCCGTCTACGACTTCGACGACTGCACCGCCCAGGTCTCCAACTACCAGGACCGCTGGAACGTCCAACACTGCGAACTGGTCGGCCTCGCCGATCTCGACACCGGCGAGGAGTACGTCCGCAAGACCATCGCCGGCTATATGAACGACCTGCTCAGCCTGGGTGTGGACGGCTTCCGCATCGACGCGGCCAAGCACATCGACACCGCCGACCTCGCGAACATCAAGTCCCGGCTGACGAACCCGAACGCCTACTGGAAGCAGGAGGTCATCTACGGCGCGGGCGAGGCGGTCCAGCCCACCGAGTACACGGGCAACGGCGACGTCCAGGAGTTCCGCTACGCCTACGACCTCAAGAGGGTCTTCAACAACGAGCGCCTCGCCTACCTGAGCAACTTCGGTGAGGGCTGGGGCTATATGAGCAGCTCGGTGGCCGGTGTCTTCGTCGACAACCACGACACCGAGCGCAACGGCTCCACCCTCAACTACAAGGACGGCGCCAACTACACGCTGGCCAACGTCTTCATGCTGGCGTATCCGTACGGCGCCCCGGACATCAACTCCGGCTACGAGTGGTCGGACGCGGACGCGGGCCCGCCCAACGGCGGCACGGTGAACGCCTGCTGGCAGGACGGCTGGAAGTGCCAGCACGCCTGGCCCGAGATCAAGTCGATGGTCGCCTTCCGCAACGCGACCCGCGGCCAGTCGGTGACCAACTGGTGGGACAACGGCTACCAGGCCATCGCCTTCGGCCGGGGCGGCAAGGGCTATGTCGCCATCAACCACGAGTCCTTCTCGCTGAGCCGCACGTACCAGACGTCCCTGCCCGCGGGCACGTACTGCAACGTGCAGAACAACACGACGGTGACGGTCAATTCGAGCGGCCAGTTCACCGCGACCCTGGGCGCGAACACCGCCCTGGCGATCTACGCGGGCAAGTCCAGCTGCTGACCCGCACCTTCCGGTGCCCGACATGATTCAAGGGCGCCCGTGAAAACTCTTTCTCAGAGTTTCAAGACTATTGCTGTAAGCCTTTCGGCAGCGATACGGTCGCGCGGGCGCCCGGCACCGGAGCCGTGCCGCGGTGTGGGCCGAGCCCAAGAGAGCCGCAAGCGCAAGGAGTTCATGCCTGTGATACCGAGATGGCCGGCGCCCCGTACGCGCCGCACCCCACACGTCAGACGGGTCGCGGCCGTCGCCGTCGCCGCCCTCACCGCCGCCCTCGTGCAGCCGCTCGCCGCGACGGCGGCCACTCCGCCCGCGCCCCCGTCCACCGAGCAGCTGGCCGCCGCGCCCGCCCGGCACGACGACACCCGCGAACAGTTCTACTTCGTCATGCCGGACCGTTTCGCCAACGGCGACACGTCGAACGACCAGGGCGGGCTGACCGGTTCACGGCTGAGCACCGGGTACGACCCCACGGACAAGGGCTTCTACCAGGGCGGCGACCTCAAGGGCCTGACCAAGCGGCTCGACTACATCAAGGACCTGGGCACCACCGCCATCTGGATGGCGCCCATCTTCAAGAACCGCCCGGTGCAGGGCACGGGCAGCGACGCCTCGGCCGGCTACCACGGTTACTGGATCACCGACTTCACCCAGGTCGACCCGCACTTCGGCACCAACAAGGACCTGTCGACCCTCATCTCCAAGGCGCACGCCAAGGGCATGAAGGTCTTCTTCGACGTCATCACCAACCACACGGCCGACGTCGTCGACTACGAGGAGAAGTCCTATGACTATCTCTCCAAGGGCGCCTTCCCGTACCTGACCAAGGACGGCCGGCCCTTCGACGACGCCGACTACGCCGACGGCAGCCGGACGTTCCCGTCCGTGGACGCCGACTCCTTCCCGCGCACCCCGAAGGTCACGAGCGACAGCAAGGTCCCGGCCTGGCTCAACGACCCGACGATGTACCACAACCGGGGCGACTCCACGTACGCCGGTGAGTCCACCACCTACGGCGACTTCTCCGGCCTCGACGACCTGTGGACCGAGCGTCCCGAGGTCGTCAGCGGCATGGAGAAGATCTATGAGCGCTGGGTACGGGACTTCGGCGTCGACGGGTTCCGCATCGACACCGTCAAGCACGTGAACATGGAGTTCTGGACGCAGTGGGCGACCGCGCTGGACGCCTACGCCGCCGCGCACGGCCGTAAGAACTTCTTCATGTTCGGCGAGGTCTACTCCGCCGACACGTCGATCACGTCCCCGTATGTCACCCAGGGTCGCCTCGACGCCACCCTCGACTTCCCCTTCCAGGACGCGGCCCGCGCCTACGCCTCCCAGGGCGGCAGCGCGCAGCGGCTGGCATCGGTCTTCGGCGACGACTACAAGTACACGACCGACAAGGCCAACGCCTACGAGCAGGTCACCTTCCTCGGCAACCACGACATGGGCCGCATCGGGTACTTCCTCAAGCAGGACAACCCGAACGCGAGCGACGCCGAGATCCTGCGCAGGGACAAGCTGGCCAACGAGCTGATGTTCCTCAGCCGCGGCAACCCGGTCGTCTACTACGGCGACGAGCAGGGCTTCACCGGCTCCGGCGGCGACAAGGACGCCCGCCAGACGATGTTCGCGTCCAAGGTCGCCGACTACCTCGACGACGACGAGATCGGCACCGACCGCACCCACGCGAACGACGCCTACGACACGAGCGCACCGCTCTACAAGGACATCGCCGCCCTCTCCAAGCTCCGCAAGGCCAACCCGGCCCTGACGGACGGCGTCCAGACCGAGCGCTACGCGGCCGACGGCGCCGGGATCTACGCCTTCACCCGTACGGACGCGAAGACGGGCGCCGAGTACGTCGTCGCCTTCAACAACGCGGACACCGAGAAGTCCGCCACCTTCGCGACCGGCTCGGCGGGCATGTCGTACCGGGGTGTCTACGGCACGGACGCCACCGCGACGACCGGCGCCGACCGCAAGCTCACCGTGACCGTCCCGGCCGGTTCCGCCGTCGTCCTCAAGGCGGTCGGCGCACTCGCCGAGCCCGCCACCGAGCCGACCATCACGCTCAAGGCCCCGGCCAGCGGAGCCACCGGGACCGTCGAACTGTCAGCTGACGTCGACGGAGGACAGCTCAACCGGGTCGTCTTCGCCGCCCAGGTCGGCAACGGCAAGTGGCGCACCCTCGGCTCCGCCGACCACGCGCCGTACAAGGTCACCCAGGCCATCGGCAAGGACGTACCGTCCGGCACCGCCCTGCGCTACAAGGCCGTCGTGATCGACTCGGCCGGACGCACCGCGAGCGCCAGCGCCGCGAGCATCACCGGCACCCCGCCCGCGCCCGAGGTCCCCACGGCCTCCTCCCGGGACTACGCGATCGTCCACTACAAGCGCACCGACGGCGACTATGCGAACTGGGGCCTGTACGCCTGGGGCGACCTCGCCGACGGCGAGTCCACGACCTGGCCGAACAGCCACCCCTTCGTCGGCCGCGACGCCTACGGCGCCTTCGCCTACGTCAAGCTCAAGCCGGGCGCGTCGAACGTCGGGTTCCTGGTCATCGACAAGGACGGCAACAAGGACGTCTCCGCCGACCGGTCCATCGACGTCACCAAGACCGGTGAGGTCTGGGTCGAGCAGGGCAAGCCGGACGTACTCACGCAGCGGCCCGACTACCCGGCGCAGGACAGGACCAAGGCGGTCATCCACTACCACCGCGCCGACGGGAACTACGACGGCTGGGGCCTGCACGTCTGGACGGGCGCCGCGAACCCCACCGACTGGTCGAACCCCCTGAAGCCGGTGAAGACTGATGCCTATGGCGCGGTCTTCGAGGTACCGCTCACCGAGGGTGCCGGCAGCCTCAGCTACATCATCCACAAGGGCGACGAGAAGGACCTCGCTTCCGACCAGTCCCTGGACCTCAAGGCCAACGGCTACGAGGTGTGGCTGTTGAACGGCCAGGAGAAGTACCTGCTTCCGCAGCCCGCAGGCAGCGCGGCCGCCCTCGACCTGACCACCTCCAAGGCGATCTGGATCGACCGCGACACCCTCGCCTGGAACGGCGTCGAAGGCGCTGCCTCCACCCAGCTGCTCGCCTCCCACGACGGCTCGATCGCCGTCAAGGACGGGACGCTGACCAGCGACGACGAGCGGTGGATCCGCCTCACGAAGTCCACGCTCACCGACGCCCAGAAGGCCAAGTTCCCGCACCTGAAGGACTACACCGCCTGGTCCGTCGACCCACGCGACCGCGACCGGGTGCGTGAGGCACTGCGCGGCCAGCTCGTGGCCTCCCAGCGCGCGGCCAACGGTGCCGTGCTGGCCGCGACCGGCGTACAGATCGCCGGCGTGCTCGACGATCTGTACCCCGGCGCGACGAAGGCGGACCTCGGGCCGGTCTTCCACGACGGGAAGCCGACCCTCGCCGTGTGGGCGCCGACCGCGCAGAGCGTGGCGCTCGACCTCGACGGAACCCTTCGGGCGATGCACCGCGACGGCACCACCGGCGTCTGGTCCGTCACCGGCCCCGCGTCCTGGAAGAACAAGCCCTACCGGTACGTCGTGAAGGTCTGGGCGCCCAGCGTCCGCAAGCTCGTCACCAACGAGGTCACCGACCCCTACTCGGTCGCGCTCACCGCGAACTCCGAGCGCAGCCTGGTCGTCGACCTGAACGACAGGTCCCTTGCCCCGGGCGGCTGGTCGACCCTGGCCAAGCCCAAGGCCGTACCGCTGAAGGACGCCCAGATCCAGGAACTGCACATCCGGGACTTCTCCGTCGCGGACAAGACGGTCCCGGCGAAGGACCAGGGCAGCTATCTCGCCTTCACGGACAAGGACAGCGACGGCTCGAAGCACCTGCGGGAGCTCGCCAAGTCGGGGACGTCGTACGTCCATCTGCTGCCCGCCTTCGACATTGCGACCATCCCCGAGAAGAAGGCGGACCAGTCGAGCCCCGACTGTGACCTCGCCTCCTACGCCGCCGACTCCGAGAAGCAGCAGGAGTGCGTGGCGAAGGCCGCCGCCAGGGACGCCTACAACTGGGGCTACGACCCGTACCACTACACGGTTCCCGAGGGTTCCTACGCCACCGACCCGGACGGCACCGCGCGCACGGTCCAGTTCCGGCAGATGGTCAAGTCGCTGAACGAGGACGGCCTCAGGGTCGTCATGGACGTCGTCTACAACCACACGGCGGCCGGCGGACAGGCGGACACCAGCGTCCTCGACCAGGTCGTGCCGGGCTATTACCAGCGGCTCCTCGCCGACGGCAGCGTGGCCAACAGCACCTGCTGCGCCAACACCGCGACCGAGAACGCCATGATGGGCAAGCTCGTCGTGGACTCGATCGTCACCTGGGCCAAGGAGTACAAGGTCGACGGGTTCCGCTTCGACCTCATGGGCCACCACCCGAAGGCCAACATCCTCGCCGTGCGCAAGGCCCTCGACGCGCTGACCCTCGAGAAGGACGGCGTCGACGGCAAGAAGATCATTCTGTACGGCGAGGGCTGGAACTTCGGCGAGGTCGCGAACGACGCGCGCTTCGTGCAGGCCACGCAGCAGAACATGGCCGGCACCGGCATCGCCACCTTCTCCGACCGGGCCCGGGACGCGGTGCGCGGCGGCGGTCCCTTCGACTCGGACCCGGGCGTGCAGGGCTTCGCGTCGGGGCTCTACACCGATCCCAACTCATCGACCAGCAACGGCACTTCGGCCGAGCAGAAGGCCCGCCTCCTGCACTACCAGGACCTGATCAAGGTCGGCCTGACCGGCAACCTGGCGAAGTACCACTTCACCGATGACGACGGCAAGGAGGTCACCGGCGCCGAGGTCGACTACAACGGCTCGCCCGCCGGCTACGCGGACGCGCCCGGCGACGCCCTCGCGTATGTCGACGCGCACGACAACGAGTCGCTGTTCGACGCCCTCACCTACAAGCTGCCCGCCGGGACGAGTGCGCCCGACCGGGCCCGGATGCAGGTGCTGGCGATGGCCACGGCCGCCCTCTCGCAGGGCCCGGCCCTGTCCCAGGCGGGCACCGACCTGCTGCGCTCCAAGTCCCTGGACCGCAACTCGTTCGACAGTGGCGACTGGTTCAACGCCATCCACTGGAACTGCGCGGACGGCAACGGCTTCGGCCGGGGTCTGCCGATGGCGGCCGACAACGAGTCCAAGTGGCCATACGCGAAGCCTCTGCTGGGCTCGGTGAGCGTCGGGTGCCCGCAGATCACGGGGACGTCGGCGGCGTACCAGGACCTGCTGCGGATTCGCACGACAGAGCAGGCGTTCTCTCTCGGTACGGCCGTGCAGGTGCAGGACCAGATGTCCTTCCCGCTGTCCGGCAAGGACGAGACGCCGGGTGTGATCACCATGAAGCTCGGTGACCTGGTCGTGGTCTTCAACGCCACCCCGCAGGAGCAGGAGCAGCGGATCGGCGCCCTCGCCGGGACCTCGTACCGGCTGCACCCGGTGCAGGCCGACGGCGCGGACGCGGTGGTGAAGACCTCCTCGTACGCGGCCGGATCGGGCACGTTCAGCGTCCCGGCGCGGACCGTGGCGGTGTTCACGCGGGCCGCGAACTAGGGTGAGGCCGTTGCCGTAGAACAGGAGTGCTCATGCCCCAGATCACCATCGACCGGTCACCGGCGCTCGATCACGTCGACTGGAGCGAGCTCGCGGTCGCACTGCACCCGGTGGTCGTCGAGAAGGCGTCCGCGCGGCTCGAAGCGTGCAAGACGAGGGTCGTGCGGACCGAGGACGAGGTCGTGGGGGCGGACGCGGACGGGCCGGCGATCGTTCATGTCACGATCGCCCTGCTCGCCGGACGGACCACCGAGGCCAAGGCGGAACTCGCCGAGGCCGTGGTGGAGCTGCTGAGCAAGCGCATCGAGCCGGCCGACGGGGTCACGCTGCACCTGTCGGCCGAGGTGCGCGACCTCGACCCGTCCTACCGCAAGGCGGTCTAGGGCGCCAGGGAGATGAGTCGGCCGACGAGTTCCGCGAAGGTGCCGTCGGCCGGTTCGTCCCTGACCATCCCGCGCAGGAGCGCGGCCATCTCCTCGTCGTGGGCGGCGCTGACCGCCGTGAGCGCCGCGAGGTCTTGCACGAGCTGGACCTCCAGCTCGGCGCGCGGGATGCGGCGGCCGTCCAGCCAGATCAGCGCGGTCGACTCGGCGAGCGAGATCCAGGAGCGGACGACGAGTTCCAGGCGCGGCGGGGGATCGGAGATCTCCAGATGCGAGAGGATCTGCTCGTACGCGGACTGCCGAACCGAGTTGATGAGCGCGTTCGTCGTCGAGGAGCCCACCGCCGGGCCGCCGCGCATCAACGCCGAGAAGCCGGGCCCGTGTTCCTCCACGAAGTCGAAGAACCGGCGCATCACACGCAGCAGTCGGGCGCCCACCGGACCGTCGTGCGGCTCCGCGAACCGGCCCGCCAGATCCTCCGCCGCTCGCTTCAACGCGGCCTCGTACAAGCTGAGTTTGCCGGGGAAGTAGTGGTAGACCAGCGGGCGCGAGATGCCCGCGGTCGCCGCTATCTCGTCGATCGACACCTCGTCGGGCGAGCGGCGGCTGAACAGTTCGAGGGCGACGCCGATCAACTGTTGCCGTCGTTCGTCGACTCCCATTCTGCGGCGAACCCCGGTACTCATGCGAACACCCTACCGATCGATTCCGGCCCCGAACGGACCGGATCGACGGGCGTGTTCACATGGATTCGTCACATGTCCAGCACAAGACGTTCACTTCGGGACCGCGAGACGCAGATCAGCATCGAGTCGGACCGCTCGGAGTCGGTCAGCAGCTCGTCCCGGTGGTCCACATCGCCCTCCAGCACCCGCTGTTGACAGGTCCCGCAGAACCCCTGCTCGCAGGAGTACGCCGTGGACGGGAACTCCGCCCGCACGGCCGCGAGCACGCTGGAGTCGGCCGGCACGGTCAACGTCCGTCCGCTGCTTCGCAGTTCGACCTCGAACTCCGTGTCGCCACCGGCCGACTTGCGCGGCGCGAACCGCTCCAGGTGCAGCGTGGCGCTCACCGGCACCCGCTCCTCCACCGTCGTCATCAGCCCTTCCGGACCACAGCAGTAGACGGCGGTGCCCTCGGCCAGGTCCGCCAACAGCCCGTCCAGGTCCGGCCGTCCGTCCTCGTCCTCCGCGACGACGGTGAGCCGCCCGTCCCCGGCCAGCTTCTCGACCTCCTCCAGGAACGGCATCGACACCCGCGTCCGACCGCCGTACAGCAGCCGCCACTCGGCGCCCTCCGGCAGCGCCCGCAGCATCGGCAGCACCGGGGTGATCCCGATCCCACCGGCGACGAACACATACGCCGGCGCGTCGACGAGCGGGAACCGGTTGCGCGGCCCCCGCACCTCCAGCTCCATGCCCTCGGTCACCTGCTCGTGCACCTCGCGCGAACCGCCCCGGCCGTCCTCGACCAGCCGCGTCGCGACCGTGTACGACGAGGTGTCCTCCGGGTCCCCGCACAGCGAGTACTGCCGCACCAGCCCGGACGGCAGCACCAGGTCGAGATGCGCGCCCGGCTCCCAGCGCGGCAGGTCGTGTCCCTCCAGACGCAGTCGTACGACGCCGTCGGCCACCGTCTCGTGCGAGGTGACCAGCAGCCGGAGCGCCCGCGACCGCGGCCGTCCGGAGACCGGCGGGTCCAGGGACGGCATCGGCCACAGCGGCGAGCCCTCGATACGACGCCGCAGCGCGCGCCGGGCGAGCAGCGCGGCACCCGCGAGGACGACGACGGTCCGGAGCTTCGGCATCATGCGGCACCCTTCTCGGCGGCGACGGCGGCGACGGCGGCGACAGCTGCGGGGGAGGACGCGAGATAGGCGACGGCCTGCTCGGTGGAGCCCTCCTGCGAGGGGTGGTAACTCCGGCTCAGATAGCGGGGGATGGACTTGAGCATGTCGCCGGTCGCGGGCAGCGTGCCGCGCCTGCCGCCGGCGTAGAAGTCCTTGAAACTCGCCTTGCCGTCGGCGAGCGTGGGGTCGTTCTCCATGAAGAAACGCGCCCCGCGCTGCCACAGGAACACCAGCGCGGAGAAGGCCAGCGCCCAGGTGCGCACCCGGCGCCGGTAGCTCCCGTCGACGTGCATGAACAGGTCGAAGGCGACGGACCGGTGCTCGACCTCCTCGGCGCCGTGCCAGCGCAGCAGGTCCAGCATGGTCGGATCGGCCCCGCGCCGGTCCAGCTCCTGGGCGCTCAGCACCCAGTCGCCGAGGAACGCGGTGTAGTGCTCGATGGCCGCGATGAGCGCCACCCGCTCCAGGAGCCACCACCTGCGGGCCTTGCCCGGGGGCAGCGTGCGGTCGCCGAGCAGCTTCTCGAAGAACCAGTCGACCTGCGCGGTGTACGGCGTCGGGTCGAGCCCCTGCTCCTTCAGATGGGGCAGCACCTCGTCGTGGGCCTGGGAGTGCATCGCCTCCTGCCCGATGAACCCGATGACGTCCTCGCGCAGCCGGTCGTCCCTGATGAGCGGCAGCGCCTGCTTGTAGACGTGCACGAACCAGCGTTCACCGGCGGGCAGGAGCATATGGAGCACGTTGATGGTGTGCGTGGCGAACGGATCGCCGGGCACCCAGTGCAGTGGGGTGTCCTCCCACGAGAAGGACACCTTGCGGGCCTTGAGAGCGATGCGCTCGGACTCCGGCGGCCGGGCCTGCGTGTTAGACATGGCGTCAATGTACTGACGGGTAAGTCCGGGGGAAACCCCCGTGCGCGGACTTGTTGACGCCAGTGTCAACGACTGGTGGGTCCGGTCAGCGCAGCCCGCTCAGCGACGTCAGTGCAGCCCGCTCAGCGACGACCCGTCCTCCAGCGTGCCCGTCAGCTGGGCCTGTGCCCCCTGCTTGGCCCGTACGGTGAGCCGACTGCCCCGGGCGTCGGCGGTGACCCCGCCGGTCGTGCGGACCGACGCGGTGTCCCTGCCGCCCGCGGCCAGCAGGTACCAGGACCCGGAGCCGGACTTCCACAGCACCCCGGCCAGCACGTGCGGGTCACGAGGACCGCACGCCGGCACACCGGCACCCTTCGCCGCGACCGCCCCGTACGGCCCGCCCGGCGTGTGGAACTGGGCCAGCGCCAGCGACCCTTCGCCCCGCCAGGTCTCGGCCCGGGTGCACACCCAGGATGCCGTGCCGCCCGCCTCGGGCAGCTGCTGGTCGGCGTACGCCCAGGCGTTGACACTGCTCACGCCCGCCGCGCGTGACGCCGACAGCGAGCAGGCGTACGGCGCCCAGGTGCGCAGCGCCGCGTCCCCGGACGCCTCGTGGACCTGGCCGGGCCGGCCGGTGGTGAGGTGCGCGGGGACCAGTTCGCCGAGGTCCGTGGACAGCCCGGTGCCGGACGGGCCGGTCAGCTGCAGGACGTTCCACGACGTGCACGTCCCGGGCCGCAGCGCCGGGCTGTCCAGCGGGGCGGTGACCCCGTAGGTCAGGTCGAGGTCCATCGCGCCCGCACCGGGCTTCAGCAGGTCCCGCTCGGCCGCCTTCGTCACCCAGGGCGCGGTCAGATAGCGGACGTTGCCGTCGGAGCGGCCCAGCACGAGCGCGCTCGCCGCGGCACCGGTCGCGCCGTCGACGCGCGCGAAGTCCAGCGCCGCACCCTCGTCGCCGTTCTTCGGCTCGGCGTAGCGGGCGATGCGCAGACCGTCGTACAGGATCACCACGCGCGCCCTGTCGACCTCGCCCGCGTACAGCAGCTGGGGCGGTCCGGCCGGGCCGCCGGTCTGGGTGCCGGGGGTCGCCGAGACGCGCACCGACCCACCGGGGCGGGCCCACACGGCGAGGGCGCGGCGCAGCAGCGCGGAGTCGCCGGTGAGGGCGCCGCGGGCGGGCCACACGGAGAAGTCGGTGCGGGCGGCGGACTTCCACGCGGTGGGCGCCACCCGGACCAGCCGGCCCGGATCCAGGGCGGCTTCGGCCGCCGGGTTCTTCGCGTACGCGGGAGCCGCGGCGCCGTCCGGGCCCCAGCCGCCGTCCGGCAGCGCGATCAGCACCCCGCACACCGCGAGCGCGGCGGCCGCGGCGAGTGCCGCCCGGGTGTGCTGCCTGCGCCGCAACAGATCGGTGGGCCGGGCCTGCAGCGAGCACGGGTCGAACTCGGGGGAGCCGAGCAGCGCGTACTGCGCGGGCACGCCGTTCGCCTCCGCCAGCGCGGCGTCCGGGTCCTCGGCGCCGGCGGCCGTCAGCACCCGCTGCACGTCGCCGTCCGGGAGCCGCTCCAGACCTCGCAGCACGTACGCCGCACGGGCCGCGCCGGTGAGGGCCGCGAGGCGCTGGTCCAGGGCGAGTTCGTCGGCGCCGCCCGAGCGCGGGAACAGCTTGAGGCCCCACACCTGGGGGAGCAGCGGCGGCAGCTGCGCGCGCTTGGGCCACGCGTTCCACGACAGCGGGAGCTCCGCCTCCAGGGCCGTACGCACGACCTGGAGCCGGACGAACGCGTACCCCGGGTCGCCGTCGCGGCCCGACGACTGGGCCGGGATCACGGGCGTCTGCCGGCGGCCCCGGGGCAGGGCCCGCTGGACGAGGGCGTGCGCGGTCAGGACGCGGCGACTGCGGCCGAGGCCCGGCGGCAGCACCAGATAGGCGAGCCGGACCAGCCGCGGATAGTGCTCGACGAGCGCGGCCTCGGCCTGCTCGACATCGACCACCGGGCTGGAGTGGGCGGGCGTGTGTCGCTGGGCTACATCCTGTGACTGCACATCCGGGAGAACGAGCGACTCCTTGGTTGGTCACCCGAGCGCGGGTGACTCAGTCCTCGGGATCGACCAGCAGCCGCGCGTAGTTGGCCATCGAGCGCTGGTAGCGCGGCAGATGGGGGGCCAGGGCGCCGAGGACCAGGGACAGGCCCTCGCGGTCGCGGCCGAGGCTGGACAGACACAGGGCGAGACAGGCGCGCACGGCGTCGTCCAACTCATCGGACGGCGCGTCCAGTTCCGGGGTGAGCAGCTTGACGCCCTCCTCCGCGTGCCCGGTGTTCCGCAGCGAGCTGGAGAGCTGGATCTTGGCTCGGCGGCCCTTGTAGCCGTCCAGGCCGCGCGCCAGGGCCTCCCGGTACAGCGGCACCGCCCGGTCCGAGTGCCCGGTCGAGTCCCAGGCACAGGCCCGCTCGAAGGGGCCCAGCGGGCTGTCCTCGGGCAGCTCGGCCACAAGCGCGTCGATGACGGCACGGAAGTCGGCGGCACCCGCAGCGGAGCTGCTATTTGATGCAGTGTCCGGATAGTCGTCGAGGGTCGCCCAGGCGGCGGTCACACGGTCTTCCCAGTCGCGGTTCACCGGCTCACCCTCGCACACGTCTGCCTGCTGGGGCGGCGAATTTGAGCGCGGTGGCCGTGCGGGCCGTATCGAAGGGCGGGCCCCGCGCCGGGGCCTCGTGCGGCATGCTGTCCGCCCACAGGACCGGAGGAACAGATGAGGTTGAGAAGCGCGCTGCTCGGCGCGGCCGCACTGGCGCTGGCGGGCTGCGGCTCCGGGAACGGCGCGCAGGCCGTGCCGCCCACCGCCACCGGAAGCCTGGAGAGCCTGGCCGCCGAGGTGAAGTGCGAGCCGGACATCCAGACCGACGCCGACGAACTCCGCCAGGCCATCTGCAAGAACCCCGACGGCAAGTTCGTCCTCGCCACCTTCGCCACCGACCGCGGCCAGCGCGAGTGGATCAACGATGCGAAGGACTACGGCGGTTACTACCTCGTGGGCCGCAAGTGGGTGGCCGTCGGTGACGACGGCGTCGTCAAGGCGCTGCGCGGCACGCTCGGCGGCGACCTGGAGACCGGGGCCGACCACCACGCCCACGGCGGCTGACCAGAGCGCCGGGCGGGCGCGGGCACAAGAAAAGCGGGCGGTGGGAGATTCCCACCGCCCGCTTTCCTGGGGGGGTGTGACTAGCAGCGCTGGCCCCGGTTGACACAGCTGGCGATCTTGTTCGCCAGGCCGCCGGTCGTGACCGCGATGAAGTCGTCGTGGTCGGTGATCGGCTTGTGCAGCTGCTCCGGGAAGCCGTCCACCGCGTAGGCGTTCTTCACCACGCCGTTCTGGATGCTCGGCCGCGGCACGTTGTACACCAGGCGCATCGTCAGCTGCGGGATCGCCTTGAACCCGTTCTGGCAGTTGCCACCCGCGTCGGCGAAGGCCACGTGCGTGCGGTGGTTGGCGCTGTCGATGTTCGTCCCGTCCCAGCAGCTCTGGAACGCGAACGAGCGGACCACCTGGCTGCCCCGCGGGCAGATCGGGTACTTGTCCGTCAGCTGGACCTTGTTCTCGAACCCGGTGCAGCTCCAGTGCGCGTTGGCGTTCGCGGTGCCGTTGACGAAGGCCTTGGCGTCACCGGTGATGATGCGCAGGAACTGCGGCATCGCGACGACCTTGCTGGTCGGGGAGCCGACGTACTTGATCTGGGCCTGCGACGGGACGGCGATCCGCCCGACGTTGCCCTCCTTGCCGCCGCCGTCCGCGTTCTGGTCGAAGTCCTGCGTGCCGTCCTGAACACGGACCACCGGCCAGTAGTACGCCGACAGGTCGTTCTTGTTCTGGCAGCTGGTTCCGCCCTGCAGGAACGTGTCGTTGCTGGAGAACGCGTTGACCTTCTGGTTGCCGACGTAGTCGTGCAGGTGGTGCGCGCCGTTGGTCACGCCCGGCGCCACGATCACGTTGTCGGTGTTGTGGTTCTTGTTGGCGTTGACACCGCACCGGGTGGTGAACGAGCCCGTCGAGGCGCTGCCGGTGCGGCGCGGCTTGGCAGCGACGTTCGCCTGGACCGTCGTGATGTCGACGAAGTCGGCCGCCGCCGGACCGTTGCCGGCCTGGCCGCCGTTGTTCGCCTGCTGACCACCGCCGTTCTGACCGCCGCCGGCACTGGCGCTCGCGCTGGGAGCAGGGCTCGCGGTGTTGCCGCCGGTGTTCTGCCCGCCGCCCGCGTTGGTCTGTCCGGCGCTGCTGCCGGTGCAGGCGGCCAGGGTCTCCAGACCGGCGGGCGAGGTGCCGCCGACGCGGGTGATCTCCAGCTTGATGCGGTCGATGATCACCGCCCGGCGTTCCTTCAGCGGCTGGAGGATGGAGTTCTGGACGAAACTCGCGTCCCTGGCCTGCGCGTCCCGGGTGGTCGCCAGCCGCTGGTAGGCCTCGGTGATCTGGCCGTCCAGGTTGGCCAGTTCACCGTCGACGTCGGCGCGAGCCTGGTCCGGCACGTTCGTCAGCTTCTGGCCGATGTCCGGGCAGGAGATCGTCGCCACCTGTGTGCCCGCGGCCTTCGTGTAGTTCTGCGCCGAGTCCGACTCGTGCGCAGAGGCATAGAAGTTCGCCCAGATCAGCCCGCCCCCACCGAGCGCTAGGGCCGCCGATGCGGCAATGGCCTTGGTAGCCAGCGGCGTACGGCGTTTTCGTGTGTTGCGTCCCATCGGTCTCCTAGCGAGAGCACCACCAGGT
The DNA here is from genome assembly GCF_042889305.1 of Streptomyces sp. NPDC002619. NCBI lineage: Bacteria > Bacillati > Actinomycetota > Actinomycetes > Kitasatosporales > Streptomycetaceae > Streptomyces > Streptomyces sp. NPDC002619. Next base: position 114,922 of record NZ_JBIAQV010000021.1, read on the forward strand.
TCGGCTGGTGGGGTAGTCGCGTCCCTGTCGTGTGGTAATTCCCGTTTGTCCCACACGGGATCGGTTCGGGCTGGACCGCAACCTTCGGGTTGGAAGCCCCCCTCTGCGGGAGGGGGAGCGGAGTCACGGAACTCCTCTGACTTCGCTGGGGCACGCCGCAATGGCACCCCACCGAAGTGAAGCGGCGCCCTCTCATACGGACGCCGACGCAGAGGTGTTCAGCCGGCACACGGACTTCTGTCGGCTTCGCATGCGGTACCGCGCCGCAACTTCCTCTTCAGTACCGGAAGTTGTGGCGCACCGCGAACCGTCAGCGGCCCTGGTCGAGGTAGGCCAGCACCGCCAGGACGCGCCGATTGTCGTCGTCCGACACCTCGAGTCCCAGTTTGGCGAAGATGTTGGAGGTGTGTTTGGCGATCGCCCGTTCCGTGACGACGAGTTGCGTGGCGATCGCCGCATTCGACCGGCCCTGTGCCATCAGCTCCAGCACCTCCAGCTCGCGCGGTGTCAGCCGGCCGAGCGGCTGGTCGTCGGCGGCCCGCCGGGACAGCAGTTGCTGGATCACCTGCGGATCCATCGCCGTACCGCCCGCCGCCACCCGTCGTACGGCGTCCACGAACTGCTCCGCGTCGAACACCCGGTCCTTCAGCAGATAGCCCACTCCGCCGCTGCCGTCGGCCAGCAACTCCCGTGCGTACAGCTGCTCCACGTGCTGGGACAGGACCAGCACCGGCAGCCCCGGCCGGTCCCGGCGGGCCCCCAGCGCGCACTGCAGGCCCTCGTCGGTGTGCGTCGGGGGCAGCCGTACGTCCACCACGGCGACGTCCGGCTCCAACTCGGCCAGGGCACGTGCGAGTTCGGGTCCGGTCTCGACGGCCGCCGCGATCTCGAAGTCGTAGGCCTCCAGCATCCGGACCAGTCCGTCGCGCAGCAGGAACAGGTCTTCGGCTAGGACAACGCGCACGGAAGCTCCATGGTCACCATGGTGGGACCGCCCGCGGGGCTGCTGACGGCCAGGACACCGTCGAATGTACCCAGTCGCCGCTCGACTCCGGCCAGCCCGGAACCGGCTCCGATCGCTGCGCCGCCCCGGCCGTTGTCGGTGACGGTGGCCCGCAGCATCCCGTCGGCGTGGTGCAGGTCGACCCAGATCCGGTCGGCGCCCGAGTGCTTGACCGCGTTGGTGAGCACCTCGCTCACCGCGAAGTACGCGGCCGACTCGACGGGCGCCTTCGCGCGGCCGGACAGCTCCACGGTCACCTCCGTGGTCACCGGCAGCCGCAGCGCCAACGCCCTCACGGCGTCGCCGAGTCCGCGCTCCGCCAGCACCGGCGGATGGATGCCGCGCACCAGGTCGCGCAGCTCGGCCAGGGCGTCGACGGAGTTGCGGCGGGCCTGGGCGATCAACTCCCTCGCCTGCGCCGGGTCCTTGTCCACGAGCATCTCGATGGTGCCGAGGTCCATGCCCATGGCGACCAGCCTGGCCTGCGCCCCGTCGTGCAGGTCCCGTTCGATGCGGCGCAGTTCGGCCGCGGAGGTGTCGACGGCGTCGCGCCGCGTCTCGGTCAACACACGTACGCGTTCGGCCAGTTCGCCCTGATCGGGGACCAGTATGGCCCGGGTGAGTTGGAAGTGGACGGGCAGCAGGCGCGGGGTGACGTGGTAGGCGACCACGAGCAGTACGGCGCCCAGGGCCGCGGCGGCGAGCGCGGTCGGCTGTCCGGTGACCGGCACGAAGCCGTACCAGTAGGTCCTGCCGTCCGAGAGCGCCCGCCAGAGTCCGGCCGCCACCACGAACCCCTCGAAGGGGTAGAAGAGCAGGGCGGCCGGGAGCAGCGCCGTGACGAAGCCTGCCGTCATGTCCACCGGCAGCCACAGCACGTCCCGCCAGGTCTGCGGATCGCGGAGCATGCCGAAGGTGCGCGCCCAGGGGTTGGCGTCCGGCGGTATCGGCCGGTAGGCCGAGGGGATCCGGATCCCGGACCACTCGGCCGCCAGCCTGCGCCGCGTGTCCGCGAACCGCCGCACCGCGCCCAGGACCGACGGGGTCGTGACGATGCCGATGCCGATCGGAATCAGCCCGATGGACACCACGGTCAGGGTGAAGCACACGATCGCCACCGGAAGCATCGCCACCGCCAGCGAGAGTCCCTGCACGGCGGCCAGCACCGCGGCCCATGCCTTCGTACGTACGTCGCCGCTCTTCGTCCCGGTGTTCATGGCCCCAGTCTGGCCGAGCCGCACGTGCCGGTCACTGGCCCGAAGTCCCATGTCAGGGGGTGGTGCCAGGTACACCCCCGGACAGTCCCAGCACCCTTGCCTCCACCTTCGGGTCGAGCCCCTTGCCCGTGCGGTCCGGCCGCAGGGGCGCGGTGCCCCCGATGTCCCGCAGCCAGGCCCAGGTGTCGGCGACGGTCTCCTCGACGGGACGGCAGGTCAGCCCCGTGGCCAGCGCCCGCGAGACGTCCGCGGTGTGCAGGGCGTCGTACAGGTCGCTGTCCGGCGGCACCCACACGGGCAGTTCGGTCCACGGCTGGATGCCGGCGCCGAGGACGACGTCCGGCGCGGTCCAGCGCAGTTCGGCCGGGCCGCCAGTGGTCTTCACGCACGCCTCCAGGAAGGCGCTCGTCGTGGTGTGCCCGGGCGGCGAGACGAGGTCGTACGGCCCGTCGAGCCCTCGCTCCACCGCCCCGAGGATCCATTCGGCGAGGTCGCGCACGTCGATGTACTGCAGGCGCAGGTCACGCGGTCCCGGCGCGAGCACCGGTCCGCCGCGCGCGACGCGGTTCAGCCACCAGGGCAGCCGGCCCACGTTCTCGTACGGCCCGAGGATCAGCCCGGCCCGCACCAGCAGCGAGCGGTCCGCGCCGAAGGCCTCGACGGCGGCCAGCTCACCGCCCCGCTTGTCGAGCGCGTACTCGGTCTGATCGGCGTCCGCCGAGGCGCCCTCGACCAGCGCCCGGTCGTCGGCCGGCGGAAAGGCGTACACCGACCGGCTCGACACATACACGTACCGCCCGGCGCGGCCCCGCAGCAGCCGCGCCGTCTCCCGCACGGCGCGGGGCGCGGCCGACCAGGTGTCGACCACGGCGTCCCACGGGCCGCCGTCGGCGAGCGCGGCGAGCCCGTCCGGGACGGTGCGATCGCCGTGCAACGACCGTACCCCGGCCGGGGGTTGGTGGCGGCCCCGGTGGAAGACGGTCACCTCCCAGCCGCGCCGCAGCGCCGACTCCGCGACGGCCCGCCCCACGAACTCCGTACCGCCCAGCATCAGAAGTCTCATGCTGGTGATCGTGCACGGCCGGGCCGTGGGACGGAACCGCTTTCTGCCGAGGGCAGAGGGGTCAGCGGCCCGTCGGCGGCGTGTACTTGTAGCCGACGCGGCGGACCGTCTGGATCGCCTGGCGGTGCTCCACGCCCAGCTTGCGGCGCAGCCGGGCGATGTGGACGTCGACCGTGCGGCCGTCGCCCACGTGCCCGTAGCCCCAGACCGTGGTGACCAGTTGGTCCCGCGTGTGCACCCGGCCCGGGTGCGCCACGAGGTGGGCGAGGAGCTCGAACTCCAGGTATGTGAGGTCGAGATCCCGGCCGGCCACCTGGGCGGTGCGCTGTACGGAGTCGATACGGACCAGCGGTTCGTAGCCGCCGCCCCGCGGAGCCTGAGTGGCTTCCTCGGGCCGGTCCGGCACCGCGACCGGCAGGAACGGCGGCTGCTGGTCGGCCGGGACCAGCACCAGGTAGCCGATCATCGGCGGCTGGCCGGGCAGGGTGGGCAGGGTGTGCTGCGGCGCCGGCAGCCAGGTGGCGCCCGGCGGCAGAAAGTCCGCCACGTCGACCACATCATCCCGGTCGACGGCGCGCAGCCGGTGCCGGGAGCCGTTCGCGGGGAGCGCGGCCGGGGCGGTGAGGTCGGCGGTGGAGAAGGAACGAGTGGTCGCCATGAGAGGTCAGCTCTTTCACGCGAGAGGTTCGTCGGTCAGGACGACGGCCGCGATTCGTGGTCGGGGCCCGTCGAGGGACGTACGTCGTGTCGCGCCGGCCGAAGACCGGGGTGTGCGGCTTTAGAGGGCCGGCGCGTTCGTCGCGCGGCAACACACCCGGTCGTAGTCGTGATGCTGACGGGAAGGCCAGAAGGGCTCGAGGTCATGGCGACCCGTCGCGGTGTACTTCTGGAAGCTGGCCATGCGCCCATTGAAGCAGACACCGACCCGTAACAGGAGCTCCTCTCACTGAGCGGACGGCTGGTCCGGATCACCGTCCCACAGTGCGGACAGCACGAAGGGGCGCCCACCTCGGAGGTGGGCGCCCCTTCGAGGAGCCGATGGCGCGGATCAGACCTGGCCGGCCTTCTCCAGCGCGGTGCAGCAGGTGTCGACGATCAGCCGCGTCACGACGTACGGGTCGACGTTGGCGTTCGGACGGCGGTCCTCGATGTAGCCCTTGCCGTCCTTCTCGACCTGCCAGGGGATACGGACCGAGGCGCCGCGGTCGGAGACGCCGTACGAGTACTCGTTCCACGGGGCGGTCTCGTGCAGGCCCGTCAGACGGTCGTCGATGCCGGCACCGTAGTTCTTGACGTGGTCGAGGGGCTTGGAGCCCTCACCGAGCGACTCGCACGCGGTGATGATCGCGTCGTAGCCCTCGCGCATCGCCTTGGTGGAGAAGTTGGTGTGCGCGCCCGCACCGTTCCAGTCGCCCTTGACCGGCTTCGGGTCCAGGGTCGCGGAGACACCGAAGTCCTCGGCGGTGCGGTAGAGCAGCCAGCGGGCCACCCACAGCTGGTCGGAGACCTCCAGCGGGGACAGCGGGCCGACCTGAAACTCCCACTGGCCCGGCATGACCTCGGCGTTGATGCCGGAGATGCCCAGACCGGCCTGCAGGCAGTTCTCCAGGTGGGCCTCGACGATCTCGCGGCCGAAGATCTCGTCGGCGCCGACACCGCAGTAGTAGCCGCCCTGAGGGGCCGGGAAGCCGCTCTCGGGGAAGCCCAGCGGACGGGAGCCGTCGAAGAAGGTGTACTCCTGCTCGATGCCGAAGATCGGCGCCTGCGCGGCGAACTTCTCGGCGACCTCGCTCAGCGCGGCACGGGTGTTGGAGACGTGCGGCGTGAAGTCGATGTTGAGGACCTCGCACAGCACGAGGACGTCGTCACCGCCGCGGATCGGGTCCGGGCAGGAGAAGACCGGCTTGAGGACACAGTCCGAGGCGTGGCCCTCGGCCTGGTTGGTGGAGGACCCGTCGAAGCCCCAGATCGGAAGCTCGGCACCCTTGGCATCGTCGGCGAGGATCTTCGTCTTCGAACGCAGCTTGGCCGTCGGCTCGGTGCCGTCGATCCAGATGTACTCAGCCTTGTAGCTCACGGGGCCACATCCTTCGGGGTGTGTCTGGGCGCACTTGCGGGTGCTGCGGCGCTGCGGCACCGCTGGGTGATGCCCGGCAGCTTGTCAACAGGCGATTTCCCGATCATTGCCCGGTTGTGAACCCCGTGTTACCTGCTCGTTCTGTGCTGCGGCTCACGTTGTGAGGGGGGTTGGGGTGGGGTAGGGGGGACAATTCGCCAGCCAGGTCAGCAGGGTTCGGGAGGCTATTGCCCGTCCTCGTCGGCGGCGTCCCGCACCCCCGTCAGGAAGCCCCGGATCGCGGCCAGTTCCCGCTCGTCGTACCCCCGTAGCAGCTCCACAGACCGGTCGATCAGCGGCCCGAAGAAGGACCAGCCGAGCTCGACCGCGCGCTCGTCCACCTCGATGACGACCTTCCGCCGGTCCCCTTCCCCGCGCACCCGCCGCACATGACCGGCCCGCTCCAGCCGGTCCACCAGTGCCGTGGTTCCGGCCGAGTTGAGCCCGAGCGCGGCGCCGAGCCGCCCGGCGGTCGTCTCCTCGCCGGCCCGCCGGGCGTCCATCAGCGCGATCAGGGCCCGTACGTCCGTCGGGTGCATGCCGTTCCGGCTCGCGAACCGGGCACTGTGCAGGCCGAGTTCGAGGGCCACCGAGCGCAGCAGATGAACGATCTCCATTTCGGGATCGGGGCGGGCTGACATACGGAACCTCCGGCTATTATCTCGTTGAGCAAGTATCTCGCCCAACGAGATAATAAGGGGGTTCCATGGGCACGTACGACGACGAAGCCTTCCGGGTTGCGTACGACAAGGTCATGGCGAAGTGGCCGGCGGACCGCGAGGCGCTGACGGTCCCCACACCCTTCGGCGACACGCACGTCAACGCCTGCGGCTCGCGCGCGGCACCCCCGCTGCTCCTCCTGCCGGGCGGCGGCGGAGCGACCTCCGCCTCCTGGTACGCCCAGGCCGCCGACCTGTCCCGCACCCGCCGAGTCCTGGCGCCGGACCTGCCCGGCGTCCCCGGCCGCAGCGCTCCGGGCGGCCTCCGTACGGTCGCCGACCTGACCGCCTGGCTCGACGCGCTGCTCGACGCCCTGGGCGCCGGGGAGTTGGATCTGGGCGGGCACTCGTACGGCGCCTGGATCGCCCTGCACCAAGCCCTGCACGCACCGGACCGGATACGCCGCCTGTTCCTCCTGGATCCGACCCAGTGCTTCGCCGGATTCAAGGCGGCCTACCTGCTCCACGCTCTGCCGATGCTGCTGCGACCCACACCGGCCCGCGTCCGCGCCTTCCTGACCTGGGAGACAGGGGGAGCACCCCTGGACCCGGACTGGCTGAGCCTCCAGGAGAGGGCGGCCGGCTTCCCTGCTGAGAGGCCGGTGACGGGCCCCCGCCCCAAGCCGGACGCGCTACGCGCCCTCGACATGCCGATCCTGCTGCTCCTGGCCGGGAACAGCAGGACACATGACACCTACGGCGTGGCGGCAGAAGCGGGCCGGCTGCTGCCGCACGCGGAGACGGCCGTACTCCCGGACGTCTCGCACCACGCGCTGCCCCAGTCCGCGCCCAAGGACCTCGGCCGCCGCCTCACCGCGTTCCTCGACGGCTGAGCCTCACCCCACCTTCTCGATCAGCGCACGGCGGATCAGGAACTTGCCGGGCTCCCGGACCTGTTCGAAGGCGGCGTTGTTCAGAAGGACACAACTCCCGGACACGGAGGTCACCTTCACGGTCGTGGACTTGTTGTTGTCCAGGTTGGTGACCTTCAGTGTGGTCCCCGCGGGGAACTGGTTGCTGGACGCCGCCGGGGCACCGGCTTCGCCGGAGAGGGTGACCGTGGAGCCGTTGCAGACCTGCTGCCCGGACCCGGCCTGCGCGGGCGGCGCGGGCGGCGCGGACTGCTGGCCGCCCGCCGGGTTCTGCTGTCCGTTCTGCGCGGGCGGTGTCGTCTGGGAGCCCTGAGCCGACTCCCCAACGACACAACCGGCCGCCTTCTGCTGGACCTTGATCTGCTCGATGACGGCCTGCCGGTTGGCGATCCGGGCCTCGGACTGCGCGTCCGGGGCGGCCCGCTGGCCGTCGATGAACTTCTCGTTGTTGCCGAGGGCGGTGGCCAGCCCCTGGCAGACCGTCGAGTTCGCGGCGGACAGGGGCCGGGCGTTCTGCGTTGGGCTCTGGGCCGCGTTCGAGGTGGCCGCCATGACGAAGGCCCCGCCGCCCGCCACCGCCGCGGCACCGACGAGCAGGCCGATCTTCTTCTTCGTGCCGGGAGTTCTCCTACGCGACATGCGCGCCTCCTGAAGAGGTAGGGGAGCGTACGCCGCTATGTACGAGATGCCGAACGAGGTTACTCAGCGGTTGCACGAGTCGCAGAAGTAACCTGCGTCACAGTGGAATTGAGGTGCTGTCAGTCCTGGGTGCGCGAGAGAGCGTCCCGCACGGCCTCATCCGTACGAGCCACGACCGCCGTGCCGTCGTCCGCGGTGATGATGGGCCGCTGGATGAGCTTGGGGTGCGCGACGAGAGCGTCGATCCACCGCTCCCGGGAGTCCTCGTCCCGCGGCCACTCCTTGAGCCCCAGTTCCTTCGCCACCGCTTCCTGGGTACGCGTGATGTCCCACGGCTCAAGCCCGAGCCCCTCGAGCACACCCTTGATCTCGTCCACGCTCGGCACGTCCTCCAGATACCGGCGGACGGTGTACTCGGCCCCCTCGGCGTCGAGGAGACTGACAGCGCTGCGGCACTTGGAACAGGCGGGGTTGATCCAGATTTCCATGGAGCCACGGTAACCGTGGGCGGCGGGCAAGGCCTGTCTCGTCGGTCCAGGAGTATCCTGTTCGAATTCTCATCGCCTCACGAGTATCTCGCTGCCCTGCCGTGACACGGTCACAACTTCCTTGCTGACCAGGGATTTTGGCGGAATTTTCGGCTCCCCGGATGTCAGTGCCCGGCAGTAGACTGGAAGCAGTGTTCGAGGGCGTCGCCGGGAGTTCCGTACGGCGTCCTGACCGCGACAGGAGGATGCCCGTGCCCGCTGCCGCCTTGAAGCCGAAGCCGCTGCCCACCCAGTCCACCGCGAAGCGACCCGTCCAGCTCGATCTGCCGTACGCGCCCGTGGCGAAGCGTCAGCTGCCGCCGGGGCGCCCGCGCGAGTGGTACGTCACGCACAACCGCCGTCTCAAGGCCATGCGTCTGGCCATAGCCTTGCTCGACTCCGGCGTGTACGTCCCGAACCAGGCCCGCAACGAGACGATCCGCAGCACGGCCGCGCGGATCGGTGTGCATCCGCCGTCGGACACCACGTGCCACATGGTGCGGGCGCTGATGCGCTACTCGAGGTGAGCCGTGGCGCCGGGTGCCCATTGTTTCTTGGGGGCGCCCGGCGTTCTCTCGACAGAGAGGTCGCTCCTTCAGGCCGACAACTCCTTCTCCAGCGGCGTCCGGAAACGAGGTGTCACCCGGGCCTCGGCCACCACGCCCCGCACCCGTTCCGCCGCTTCCGCGATCGCAGTCTCCGCCGCGCGCCCCACGCCCGGGTCCAGCACCCGCCACGCGAGCTCCCCGTCCGCGCGTTGCGCCCACCCGCCGACCACCCGGCCGTTCCACCACACCGTCGGCCCCACGTTGCCGCTGCGGTCGAAGAGTTGGGGCCGTAGTTCCGGTGCGAGATACCAGTCTCGGTGCTGCCAGGCCATCGCCGTCGGGTCCAGGGCGGGGAGGAAGGCCGCCCAGGGTTCCCCCGGGGCCGCGACCGGCTCGGTGTCCTCCCGCGTCACGTATCCCGTCGTGCCCTCGTCCAGCGACACCGGCTCCGCGCCGATCGCCGTCAGTGCCCGGCGGACCTCCGTGACCCGCCACCCCGTCCACCACTTGAGGTCGGCCTCCGTCGCCGGGCCGCACGCCCTGAGCCAGTGGCGCAGCAACTCGGCCTGTGCCTCCGCCTCGTCCAGCTCGGGGTGCTCCGGCGCCACCGCCCAGCGGAACTGGCTCGACGTCCATGAGCCCAGGGGCCGCCCCCGGACCACCTTGCCCTCGACGCCCAGCACCTTCAGCAGGCGCGTCGAGACGGTGTGGATGCCCTCGTAGCTCTTCCCGGCCGCGTACACGAACTGCTCGCGCAGGCGCGGTTCGTCGGCCGCCAACTCCGTCGCCGTCGCCTGCCCGCGCCGGGCCAGGGCGGCCAGCGTCGACGTTTCGACCTCCGCCAGCCAGGCCGCGTCCGGGGCACCCGCCTTCGCCATGGCCTTGAAGAGTGCGGCCCGTTCGCGAGCGGCGACCGTGAGGCCCGTCGACGCGTGGACCACGGCCGTGAGCGCGGCCGGGAACACGAACACCGTGTGCCGCATGCCGTGCATCCGCACCAGCGTGCGGTCCTCGTACAGGGCCCGCTCGGTCTCCGGCACCGCCTTGACCGGCTCCGCCAGCCGCGCGCCCACCGCGAGGTGCACCGTCGCCGGGTCCGAGCCGTGCAGCGCGACCAGCGCCGCGGCGACCTCCTCGGGAGCCGCCGCCCGTGCCGTACCGGCCAGTCGGTGCCGTACGGCGAGCCGGGCCCGCCGCTCCGCCGCGTCGATGTGCCGCCGCCCGCCACCGCTCATGTCTGCCTCCGCCACCTTCCGGCCGGTGTCCCTTGGCTCGCATCCTCGCCGATGCCACTGACAATCGGCCCCCGCCCCGGGCCGTCCGCTCGTCACCCGAACATCCATCCCCGGAGTGCGGGCGCCCGCGGTCGGGCTTTCACTGCGATCAGGAGGTGACCAGACCAGAGGAAGGCGCGCCGTATGAACAGCCCCGCCGACCGTGTGGGCCGCGGCAAGGCTGCCCGCAAACGCGTCTCCCGCTCCGCGCACGCCCTCTGGCTCCCGCCCGTCGACCGGCGCGATCCCGTCGCCGTACTGGATCGACAGTGTCGCGACCGGCTCCCGGAACTGCTGCCCATCCGGTACGGCAGGATGGCCGGCTCGCCGTTCGCCTTCCTGAACGGCGCGGCCGCCGTCATGGCCGCCGACCTCGCCGGCCAGCCGCACACCGGGCTCACCGTGCAGCTGTGCGGCGACGCCCATCTGCTCAACTTCGGCGTGTACGCCTCGCCGGAGCGGTCCCTGCTCTTCGACCTCAACGACTTCGACGAGACCTTCCCCGGCCCGTTCGAGTGGGACGTCAAACGGCTCGCCGCCTCCATCGCCGTCGCCGGGCGCGAGCACGGGCACGGCGAGGCCAAGGTCCAGCGGGCGGTCCTGGCCGCCGTCGCCGCCTACCGCACCGGCATGCGGCGGCTGGCCCGGCTCGGCGAACTGGCCGTCTGGTACGAGCGCATCGACGCCGACAGCCTGGTACCGCTCCTGCGCTGCGCCCGGCAGCGCCGGCGCCTGTCGTCCAGCCTCACCCGCGCCCGCCGCCGCACCAACCTCCAGGCCGTCGGCAGACTGACGGAGACGGTCGACGGCCGTCGGCGCATCATCCACGACCCACCGCTCCTCGAACCCGCCGGAGCCTCCGACGAGGCCTCCCTGCGGAAGATCTTCAGCGACTACCGCTCCACCCTCTCCGAGGAGCGCCGCCTCCTGCTGGACCGCTACCGCTTCGTGGACGCGGCCCGCAAGGTCGCCGGCGTCGGCAGCGTCGGCACCCGGTGCTTCATCGTGCTGCTCGCCGGGCGCGACACCGACGACCCGCTGTTCCTGCAGATCAAGGAGGCCCGCAAGTCCGTACTGGAGGAGCACCTGCCCACCGGGCCGTACGTCCACCCCGGACACCGCGTCGTCGCGGGCCAGCGTCTGCTCCAGGCCGCCGGCGACATCTTCCTGGGCTGGATGACCGGCCCGCAGGGCCGCGCCTTCTACTGGCGCCAACTGCGCGACATGAAGGGCTCGGCCGACGTCGCCGGAATGAACCCGGCCGGCCTGCTCGCCTACGCCCGCCTGTGCGGCACGGCCCTGGCCCGCGCCCACGCCCGCTCCGGCGACCGCATCGCCATCGCGTCCTACCTGGGCACGGCGGACACCTTCGACCGAGCGATCGCCGACTTCGCCAGAAGCTACGCCGACCAGACCCACACCGACCACGCCTCCCTCGGCGCAGCGGTCGCGGCAGGAGTGGTGGAGGCGGCCCCGGGCGCGTGACCGGGCGTCCGCCCAACTCCGGCGCCACGACTCACCGGGCCGCCTCAGCCGCGCGGCTCACCTGCGCACGTCAGCCGTACCACTCCATCAGCCCGCCCACATACGCCTCAAGCCGCCCGGCCAGCACCTCCGACGTGAGGTCGGTGCGGCCCAGTTCGCGCCAGGGCGAGGCGAGTTTGGCCGCGTCCGGGGAGTAGGCGAGGGCATCCAGGAGGCGCCAGTAGAGGTGGTCCGGTGCGGCGGCCTGCGCCCGGCCGCCCGCCGCCTCGTAACGGGCACGGAAGCCCAGCCCGTGCTCCGGGCCGTGCAGCAGCGCGAGTGCGGTCGAGCAGTGGGCGACGTCGAGGTCGGCGGGACCCCACGAGGTCTCCACCCAGTCCACCACCCCGGTCACCCGCAGCGCGTCGCCCACGCCCGCGAACAGCACGTTCCCGGGGTGGAAGTCCCGGTGCAGGAAGCAGCCCTCGTACGGCGGTGTGTCGCGGCGCAGGACGTCCACCGCCCGCTCCCAGAGCCCGCCGGGCGGGACACGCACCCGGTCCGCCGAGGTCCACGCCTGATACGCGCGCGGACGCTCGTCGGGGACGACCTCGTGGATGCGGACGAGCTGGGCCGCCAGCAGGTCGAGCCGGTGCTCCAGATCGTCGTCGTCCACCCGGACCCGGCCCGGCAGCTGGGACATCAACAGGCTGGGGTGGTCGCAGTGTTCGGCCGTGGCGTCCACCGCGACCGGCACGGGGGCCGGGACGTCCTCGTGCGTGGCCAGCAGCCCGAGAACGTCGGCCTCGCGGGTCAGCAGGCCCGGGGCGTGATGGCGGAAGAAGGGCTTCACGAAGGTGCGCAGGACAAGGTCGGTGCCGTCGTCGAGCGTGAGTCCGCGCATCTGGGAACTCCAACCGCCCGACAGGAAACGGCTGTCGACGACCGTACGGCCCTCCGGCAGCTGCTTGGCCACCCAGCCGCGCGTTGCCGCCCAGCCGCCGTCACCCAGACCCGTGAGCAACGCTTCCGCGAACTCCCCGCAGTCCCCCGGATGATCGCGGAACCACAGGCCCAACATGTGGTCGGCGTCGGGGAGTTCGAAGCGGGTGTACTGGGATCTGGCGGTCAGGGACTCCTGGATCGCCTCCGTCACCTCCGGTGGGATCACCGTGTCCGTGCCCGGGACCGCCAGCACCGCTCGGCCCGTGTATGACCGCAGTACGTCGAACGCGGGGGACCGGCGCCAGCTTTCCGGGGTGCGGATGACTTCGCTGAATCGGGCCTCGCCGGTGCCGAACGGTAGGTCCCAGGCCTCCGGTGCGTACACCGCGGGTGCGCACAGGCCGAGGGCCGCGACCCGGGCGCCGTAGTGTCCGGCCAGGTCGGCTGCCGTCTGGCCGCTCATGCTGAAGCCGACCAGGATCAGGGGTTCGTTCCGCGGCACGTACGCGTCCATCACCTCCACCGCCTGCTCGTAGCGCCGCCGCAGGCTCAACTCACTCAGCTCGCCTGTGCTTTCGCCGTGGCCGGAGAAGTCGAAGGCGAGGACTTGGCAGCCGCGGGCGGTGAACTCGTCGAGCAGCGGCAGCAGTCGCTCCTTGCTGCCGTTTCCGGCACCGTGCAGGAGGACCACGGCGGCCCGGCCGGGGCTGCCGTCGTGGACACCGCTGAGTGCCTCGCCGTCGTACCTGTAGGTGAAATCGATGCGCTTCGAGGGCTCGGTCATCGGCCCATTCACTCACATCGGTCACACCCGTTACGGCAGTCACAGCCAGCGCAAAAAGGAGATGCACGGCGCGTGACCGGCTCCCTACGCTGGACACGCGTTGCGGAGCCGCTCACCTCCGCTTTCCGCAGGAGCGGCAGCACCCTGCGGAGTCGGGGCTAGTCTCGACACCGCTCAACCACCCACGCACACGGAGGCCCGTGATGGGCACCATCGTCATATCCGGGACCGTCGTCCTGGTGATCCTGGGATTCGGAAACCACGGCTGGTGGCTCGCCGCCGTCGCCGTGCTCTTCCTGTACCTGCAGTACGGGCGGGGGTCGTCCTCGTCCTCGTCCTCTTCATCGACCTCGGCGTCCTCGCCCGGTGGGGGAGCCGGCGCGCCCAACACCTACCAGGCGTACCGCGAGCGCCGTGACCGCCAGGCCAAGTGGGAGCGCCGCTACCGCCGCGAGCGCCCGTTCGAGACCCGGCGCCAGGAGCGGGGCAAGTGAGGTCCCGGGGAGCCTTCGGTCACAGGCCGGGGGCTCCCCACACCGGGAACCACCGGCTCAGGTCCTGCTCGATCCGCAGGTCGTTCGCGAGGGTCGCCTTCACCTGCAACTCCAAAGCGTTGTCGCGCCGTTGCGCCTCGCCGGGCAGCGGCGCGAAGGGGTAGAAGGTGCCCCGCTTGTAGAGGTAGACGAGCGCGAGCCGCCGGCCGCCGTCGTCCTCGAACCCGGCCAGGGAGCACAGCAGCTGCGGGCCGAAGCCGTTGGCCTCCATCGAACTGTTCACCGCGTGCAGATCGTTGACCAGCTGCGGCAACTGGTCCGGGGTGCGCCGCGACACAAGCCAGGAGTAGCCGTAGGCGTCCTGCCGCAGCTCCACCGGCGGACCACTGCGCTCCGCATCCGCGTCGAGCAGGGCCTGGACCTCCCGGTGCGTCTGCTCGAAGGCCGCGCCCTCGACGGTCGCGAAACACACCGCGCCGCCCCCGGTCGGCGTGAACCCGGCCGCGGCCTCGAGGGTCACGGCCGCCGAGGGCAGCGCGAAGAGCTGGTCGAGGTCGGGTGCGACGGGCTTCGTACGGCCCAGGAGGATGTCCATCAGGCCCATGCTCAGCCCGCCCTCCCCGGCGTCGCCGCCTCACCCAGCTCTGCGGAGATCCGGCCCAGCTGCTCCAGCCGCTGCTCAAGGCTGGGGTGGGTCGAGAAGTACCGGGACAGTCCGGGCTCGGCACCCAGCGCCGGAGTGAAGTAGAAGGCGTTGAAGGCCTGGGCCGTACGCAGGTCCTTCGTCGGGATCCTCGCGATGTCCCCGGAGACCTTGGTCAGCGCGGAGGCCAGCGCTGAGGGGCGGCCGGTCAGCAGCGCGGCGGCGCGGTCGGCGGCCAGCTCGCGGTACCGGGACAGCGCCCGGATCAGCAGGAAGCTGAGCGCGTAGACGGCCGCCGAGATGCCCATGATTCCGGCGAACACCATCAGCGTGTTCTGGTCCTTGCGCCCGCGGAAGAGCTGCGAGTAGAAGGCGAACCGCACCATCAGACCCGCGAGCACCCCGAGGAACGACGCGACCGTGATCACCGCGACGTCCTTGTGCGCGACGTGCGACAGCTCGTGCGCGAGCACGCCCTCCAGCTCGGCCGGCTCCAGGCGTCGTAGCAGACCGTTGGTCACGCAGATCACCGCGTGATTGGGGTTCCGGCCGGTCGCGAACGCGTTCGGCATGTCGATGTCGGAGACGGCGACCACCGGCTTGGGCATGTCGGCCTGGGCGCACAGCCGGTCGACCACCCCGTGCAGGTCGGGATACTCCTCCCGCTCCACGGTCCGGCCGTGCATCGCGTACAGCGCGACCCGGTCGGAGAACCAGTACTGCGCGACGAGCAGCCCCGCCGCGAGCACCACGACCAGCACCCAAGACTTCAGCAACACGATCAACGCGGCCACGAACGCCACGTACAGCAACCCGAGCAGGAACAGCGTGATCCCCATGCGCGCGGTCAACCGCCGATCGCTCCGGAAGCGGCTCTGCATCTGCCATCACCCCGCAGTCATGCACTCGTCCCGCCATCCAGTGTGCACCTACGGACTCCCATGAACAGGTCGCGAACGGCCCTAGGAGCAGCAAAAGGTCCCTGTGAGCCACCGCACGCGCACGCTGGGCTCCGGCGAACCCGTACGGTCCCCTCTAATACGGCCCGTGCAGCTGCGCGTATCCCAGCAGGACGATCACCGCGGCCACGCAGCCGAGCACGATCGCCGTCGATGTCCAAGGCGAGCGGCGGGACGTCACGGGGTCCGGGTCGGCGCGGAACGGGGTCGGGTCCGGGGGGTTCTCCTTCCAGCGGGCGGCGAGCATCCGGGCCCGCGCGGAGGGCTCCTTGTGCTCGGCCGAGCTCGCCCACCTGTGGTCGAACTCGCGCTGCCAGTCGTCCTGTTCCGTCATCCCCGTTGCCACTTCTCTCGTCGGACAGAGCCAGGGTGGATGATCTCCCGACAGTAGGAGTTCTGGGAAGGGCGGAAGGTTGTACGGGCCACGGCTTCGCACCCCGTCGCCCTCAGGATGCTGACTGCTCGTGGCGGGTCTAGTCTCAATAGGTGACCAAGGACCGCGCCCGACTTTCGCTCTGAGGTCGCGGCCATCCGTCTCGTGCAGGAAAACCGCACGACAGGGTGGAAGGAAGGTATCCCCCATGAAGGCACAACGTGCTAGGCGTTTCGCCGCAGTCTCCGCTGTCGGTGTCCTGCTCGCAGGTGGCGCCACAATCGCCACAGCTTCTGCGGCGTCCGCCGCGACCCCCAACCAGGTCTCGACCCAGATCTCCACCAACCGAGGCTGTTACAACAGCTGGGGCAACTGCGGCTACGGCTTCGGGAACCGGAACTTCTTCGGCAACGGCTTCTACGGCGGGTACGGAGGGTACGGCGGGTTCGGCGGGTACGGCGGGTACGGCGGGTACGGAGGGTACGGCGGGTACGGCTTCAACAGCGGCGGCGTCGTAGTGGTGCTGGTGCGCTGAGGCCACCGTCCCCGAACACGGCCGAAGCACGGCCGTCCCGAACATGGCCGAAACACGGCCGAGGGCCGCCACCTGCACTGTGCAGGTGGCGGCCCTCGGGACATCCCACGTCCGAGCGGACGTCGTATCTCACACGTCGAAGAAGTGATGACCTGGGTCAGTCACCTCGGCGGATCGAAGGCGCCGTCGGTCTGACCAGCACGGACGTCGTCGTTGTCTATCGTCATTGGTCGTCGTTGGCCTCCCTGGGACGGCCCACAGACGGCCCCGCGCCAGTAGCCGAGGGCCTCGCCCCCGGAACGCGGCCCAGTCCACGACGGCCTGGAACCAGGCCTGTCCACCCGGGCGGGGCCGCGGTGGGCGGCCCCGCCCGGGTGACGGGGTTGAGGGTGGTTACTTCAGCCCGAAGGCGCGGGTGATGCTCTGGGTGACGCTGTTGCCCTGGTCGTCGTGCGCGGAGGCACGCAGGGTGACGTACGTGGCGTCGGCCGGGGCGTGCAGTGTGGTCTTCCAGCCGTCACCGATGTGGTTGAGTTCCGCCTTGTGCCAGGTGGCGCCGTCGTCGTAGGAGACGTCAAGGGTGACGTCGCCGATCGTCTTGGAGCTCGGTACTCCCGGGAGCGGAACGTGGGAGGGCGTGACCGTGAGGTCGGCGTTCCGGCGTGCCTTGCCCGCGGTGTCGGTGTCGACGTTGTAGTCGAGCTGGATCAACGGCAGAGCCACGGCGGGCGTACCGGGCTCATTGGCCGCCGAGGTGAACCCCCACTCGGTCCGTGTGCTGGTGGAGTACGGGTTCGTCCACAGGCCCCGGGAATTCTCCGAGACGAGCCGGTAGGGAAGGCGCTCGGGGCTGAGTCCGAAACGGTCGACAAAGTCGCTGCCCGACTCAGCCAGGAGCGTGTCGCCCTGGTAGAGCTTCACGTTGTCCAGGACTTGGGGGTTATCTGCGGCGGCGGCGGAGCCCATGTGTGCCGTACCGGAGTCGCCCCAGCCCGGGATGGACGCGTAGATCTCGCTGTTGAACCGGGTCGGCAGGAAAGTGACGCGGGGACGCTCGATCGGGCCGAACCAGTGCTCATCGGTGGTCGTGCCCGCCTTGTAGTGCACCGGGGCGGAATTTTCCTGGACTTCACCGGGGAGTTCGGCCTTGGTCGCCCACGTGGTGTCCTCCTCTGTGGAGACCCAGTCAATGCGCTCACCCTGGGCCGGAGCCTCGTGTGCCACAGGGCTGGAAACTTCCCATCCGTGCCAGATGTCCTTGCGGTACTCGTTCGCCCTGTCCGGCTGGTAGTTGCGGAAGGAGACGTTGACGCGGGCCAAGTCCTTCACCGCCGGCCGGTAGGTCAGGTCAGCGGGCACAGCGCCGTCGTAGACATGGAAGAGGTCGTACAGGTAGTCGGTGGTGGGGTTGGAACCCACGGTCAGCGGGGTCGGACCGTGCTGGATCTCGGAGATCAGTTCTTCGCCCTCGTCACGGGTGAGCGTGGCTACCGTGACCGGCGGAAGGATGCCCGGCACCAGCACGGGGTTGGTCCAGGGTTGCAGCCGTCCCGTCCCGTCGTTGACGACCAGCAGCAGCCGTGCGCCGGCAGCCGCTGCCGCGTCCGCCTGCTGCTCCACCGAGTGGTCGTCGTCGTGCTGCCGCACCACGGCGACCTTGCCCTGGGCCCGCAGTCCGGCGTAGTCGGCCTCGGTGCCCTGTCCGGCGAAGACGGTGTCGAGCTTCATCCGGCCCTTGGGCAGAGGCGTTTTGGCAACCTGAACCCGCAGGTCGTCGAAGCTCCGCGTGTCGGAGTCCACCGTCAGCTTGGGCTCCTCCTTGCGCCAGCGCACGCCGAAGGAGAACTTACCCTCAGTGACCTTCTCTCCGGTGGGCAGCGCCCACAAGCTGTCGTAATAGGGCTCGGGCAGGAACCCGTACCCACCGTCTCCCAGCCCGGGCCCGATGCTCATCACGTTGTCGTCGGGGCCGAAGGACCGGTAGGCCTGCATCTGGGCCTCAGCGTCGACCGTCTTCTGGGGAGTGACGGCCGTGACCTGCCGTGCCTGTGATGCGTCCAGCGTGACCGCTCGATCCTGGTCCAGGACGATCTCGGGAGCGCTCAGCATCGCCAGGCCCAGGGAGTGCGGGCCGTGCGTGCCCTGCACGTCGCCTTGGAACCACGCGGCGTACGTGCCGACCGGCAGCCGGATGGTGCCCGTGCCCGACGAATCGAGCGTGTAGAGCGAGAAGTCCGGCGCCGAGCAGGGTAGCGCTGCCTTGCAGATGTTCTTTCCCGCCACGGTGAGCATCCCGGGGAGCGGCTTTCCGCTGCGGTCCTTGACGGTGATCGCGAGGTTGTAGCTCCTCGGTTCCTTGCCCACTCCGATGAGGGTGTGGGCGAGGACCTTGCCGTCGGCGTCGGAGGCGTCGATCATGCCGCTGAAGCGGCTGTCCAGGGGGGCCTTGTCCAGGTTGGCCGTGTAGGTGACCTTGCTGGTGCCGTGGGCAGGCACGGTGACCCGCGGGGCGGACAGGGTGAACAGACCCTCAGGCGCGTCAATCACGTTGATCGCCAGGTTGAGGGTGACCGGGGTGTCGGCGGTGTTGGTGTAGGTCACCTCCTTGTCGACCGTCTTACCGGGCTCATGTGGCCACAGGTCGTAGCCGGCGTAGGCGCTGCCGGTCGCGAACACCGTGTCCCGCACAGCGGCCGCGACGTCCACGCGGCCGGCACCGGCCTCATAGGGGGTGTACTGCGGGGTGGCCTGGGCGGAGTTGATCAGGGCATCCTTGAGCTGCTGGCCCGTCCAATCCGGGTGCGCTGCGGCCAGCAGCGCGGCGGCTCCCGCGACGTGCGGAGCGGCCATCGAGGTGCCGCTCATCGCCCTGTAGGGGTCAGTGTTGTTGGTCCAGGTGGCTTGGGACGAATTTGCCGCAAGCACGTCGAATCCCGGTGCGGTGATCTCCGGCTTGATCCCGAAGTCGCCCTCGCGCGGACCCTGGCTGGAGAAGTTGGTGAGCTGGTCGGAGCCGTCCACGGCGCCGACGGTGAGCGCGGCGTCCGCGGTGCCCGGCGAGGCGACGGTTCCCGGGGCTCCGCTGCCGTTGCCCGCGGCGACGACGAAGAGCGCGCCGGTCTCCTTGCTGAGATCGTTGACGGCCTGGCTCAACGGGTCGGTGCCGTCGGACGAGCTGCCTCCGAGACTCATATTGATGATCTTGGCGTGCTGGTCGCGGGCAGCCCACTCCATGCCCGCAAGGATCCACGACACCTGGCCCACGCCATCGCAACCAATGGCGTCGCACTTCGTTTTGAGTACCTTGCCGATGTGCAGCGAGGCGCCGGGGGCGACGCCCTTCTCCTGGCCGTCCGAGGCGGCGCCGGTGCCGGCGATGATGGAGGCGACGTGCGTGCCATGGCCCACGACGTCCTGGAGAGCGTCTTCGTCGGGCACGAAGCTGGCTGAGCCGGCGATGCGGTCTGCCAGGTCCGGGTGGGTGTTGTCCACGCCGGTGTCCAGCACGGCGACGTCGACGCCCTTAGCGGTGTTGCCGCCCGCCCATACCTCCGGGGCGCCGATCTGCGCGGTGGTGTCGGCCAGGTCGGCCTTGACCTTCCCGTCCAGCCACACCTTGGCGATGCCGTCGGAGAAGGAGGGCTGGGCGCCGCCGGTGGCACGCGCGAAACTCTGCGCGCTGGTCCCCTTGGTGAGCCCGGACCAGAAGTCGGCGGCGTGGTCGCGGCTCTCGGTCAGCGCGGCGCCCTTGATGCTGCTGAGGGTGTGGATCTTCGCGGCTCCGGCGGGAAGCGCCGGGGCGCGGACACCGGCGCGGGCGGCGCTGTCGGTGTAGTTGACGATCAGGGGGAGATGGTTGCTGTGCGCGTCGTCGTAGCCGTCGGCGAGGAGCTGCGTGACATTGAACAGATTCTTGTCGAGGAGTCCGGCGGAGACGTACGGCAGGGTGGAGTTGGGGTAGACGTAGGTGTCTTTTCCGCGCTGGCTGCTCTGGAACCCGACGGCTTCACCGTGCGGTCCCTTGACCTCTTTGGTCTCGGTGCCGTCGGCGGCGGTGGTGACGGTGACCTTGTCCCCGGTGATCAGGGTGACGGTCTGTTGCACGCCGGGACGGGCTCCGGCGGCATCCGATGCGTTCGTCGCCCCGGGCGTGGTGGCCGACGCGGTGGCGAATGACGGCGGGATGACCGTCAGGATCGCCAGGGCAGACCCGAAAGCTATCAGCTTCGATCTGCGGGGGAATGGGGTGGGCAAAGGGAACTCCATTGATGAAGAGGGAATAGAACGCCAAAAAACGTCAAAGGGCGGCCTAAGGGGCACCGTTGTAGGTTTTCGGCCGAGGCGGGCCGATCAACTGCCTTGACGGTCATCGTGACGTGGGCGATGCCGCCACTCCCGGCGGTGCCGATATGCAGCCACAGGCTGAGCGACGCCTTGCAGCCTGCCGGAACGGTCGCCGACTTGGTGGCGTTGTCGATGTGCGGGAAGCCCTACCCGTCCAGCCACGCGAAGTGCGGGCCAAAGTGGGCGATCTCACCCCTGTCGTCGTCGACGGTGTGGTTCCGCTCTCGAACCCACCGTTGCTCACCACAGACGCGACCAACGGCAGCGGGGACCGTCTTCCTGGGCGCAAGTGCAACTCCCTGTATTGCGGGCGCGGCGCGGTTCTCGTGGCAGACATGTCGGGTGAAGTGACGGATCGGCAGAGGATCGGACGGCCGACGCCGTGGACCGATCGTGGGGGTTCTGGGATCGCGCGGCCGGTGGGCATGGACGATCAGAGTTAAGGCTTGTGGCCGGGAGATGTACAGATCAGACTCGTGTCTGAAATCGCCAGCTGGCGAATCGCGCCAACAGGCCCGCCGGGCGGTGCCGACCAGGAGGACGTCCGGTGCTCGGTGCCCTTGGGATCAGCGAGTTCGACGAGCGGGTCTACCGCGCTTATCTGGCCAAGCCGGACCGGACAGCGTGGGAGATCGCCGAACACCTGGGCACTACACCCAGCCGGATACGGCACGCGGTGGCCCGGTTGGTGGAACTGGGCGTGCTGCGAAGAGAACGGCACGGCCAGTGCCAGCCGGTCAGCCCGCGGACCGCGTTGAGCGCACTGCTCGCCAGGCGCCGAGCCGATACCGAGGCGGCGTTCACCGCGGTGTGGGACGCGGTCGATGACCTGGCAAGTGAGTACCGCGCCAACCGGCTGCAGGGGGATCCGACCGAGCTGGTGGAGGTGATCACTGGTGAGGCGGAGGTCACTCTACGGGTGGCCGAGCTGACCCAATCGATGTGCACCCACTTCTGGGTTCTTGACCGGCCCCCGTACCTGGGCCCGTACAGCACCGAGTTGGAGGAGACCTTCACGAGGGACCTGCTGGGCCGCGGCGTCGACATACGGGCCGTCCACACCCCGGAGGAGCTGGAGCAGCCCGGCCGATTCGAGCTGATCACCTGCCTCGCCCAACTCGGCGAACAGGCGCGGCTCCTGCCGACCCTGCCGTTCAGGCTGCGGATCATGGACCGTCATGTCGCGCTGCTCGCACTGATCGGAGGACAGTACGACAAAATCACCGTCGTCCATCGGTCGGGTCTGCTCGATGCAATCCTCGAGCTGTTCGACGTCTACTGGCAGCGGGCACAACCCATCGTCTCGACGGCCCCGGAGACCCCCGACCAGCCGAGCACGGATGACCTCTTGCTGTTGAGAATGTTGCAAGCGGGCTATAAGGACCAGGCGATCGCCCGGCAACTGGGGACGAGCGCGCGCACCGTGACCCACCGGATCGCCGCGATCGCGTCCCAGCTCGGCCTCGACACCCGCTTCCAGCTGGGCACCGAAGCCGCCAAGCGAGGGTGGATCTGAGGAGGGTCGGGGACTGGCGCGGTGGCTGTGGCTCCGTTTCCAGTCGCCGCCGAGTCTCCATTCGAGCCGGGGCGGTTCAGTGTGATCGGTGGAACGCCGGTACTTCAGCACGATGGGTACATTGACCAACCGGTCATGCGATTCGGCAAGGTTCAGTCATGCGTGGCAGGACCGGATTGCCGGCTGTCTTGGTCTTCGGTGAGGGATACCGCCTGTGCGGCCTGGTCGTCCTCGACGGGTGCCATCGGCTCCAGGGCGGCGCGGAGCGCGGCGCGTGAGGTGATACCAAGCTTGGGATACA
Source organism: Streptomyces sp. NPDC002619 (assembly GCF_042889305.1). Lineage (NCBI taxonomy): Bacteria > Bacillati > Actinomycetota > Actinomycetes > Kitasatosporales > Streptomycetaceae > Streptomyces > Streptomyces sp. NPDC002619. The sequence goes on from NZ_JBIAQV010000021.1 coordinate 137,258, forward strand.
GCCGGTGCAGATGGGAGCCGACCGTGCGGTGGGACAGGAACAGCCGTTCGCCGATCTGCTTGTTGGTCAGGCCCATGGCCGCCAGCTCTGCGATCTGCCGTTCCTGCACGGTCAACGCGGCTGCCGGCGCGTCGGGCCCGGTGGTGGTGGCAACGCCGGTGGCACGTAGCTCGTTGCGGGCCCGCTGCGCCATCGTTTGGGCGCCGAGCCGGTCGAAGGTTTCGAGGGCGGCGCCCAGGTGCAGGCGTGCTCGGGTGGTGTCGCGAGTGCGGCGTAGCCATTGTCCGTAGGCGAGTTGGATGCGGGCGTGTTCCCATGGCCACTTGGCGGCTTCGGGCAGGGACAGGGCTGCCTCGAACAGGGGGCCGGCTTCGTCGTCGTCGGCGGCCAAGGCGGCAGCCCCGGCGGTCATCAGCGCCGTGCGGGGGGAGATGCGGTGGATGCCCGCCTGTTGAGCGGCGGTGACGTGGGCGCGGGCCTGGTCGATGCGACCGGTGCGGACCGCCGCCTCAACCAGGTCCATGACCATCCAGCGGCCGGGGATGCCGGGGCTGGGCGTGCCGGGTGGGTTGACCCGGGACGCCTGTACGTAGGCTGCCTCGTAGTCGCCCTGACTGAGGGCCGCGAGCATGCGCGCCCGCGGGGCGTACGCCTGCGTCACTTTGATGCCACGGGGCACCGCCCAGGTCGTGATCTCGTCGGTCAGGGATTGGGCGAGGTCCACGTTGCCGCGGGCGGCGGCGATGAGTGCCAGGTAGCACCGAAACTGGCCCTCAAACAGGTGATAGCCGTAGACCGTCGCCAGGTCCAGCCCCTCCCGCGCCAGGCTCTCGGTCTCGTCCCACTGCCCGCGGACCCAGGAGTCGCTGCTGAGCGCCAGCAACCCGGGAATGACCAGGGCGATCGCGCCGCGGTCGCGTTCCCGTTCGATCATGCTGCGGACCAGGTGGCGGTAGTCGGACAGGGCGTCTATCGCTTGGGCCGCGGCGAACAGGGGCCTGAGCTGCCAGGGTGCCGCGTCGGCGGGCAGGGCCGCGAAGGCGTCGGCGAGACCCTCCCGGACCGTGTCGGCGGTGCGGGTGGCATCGACGTACGCGTCGTAGCACAGCCGAAACGGGGTTACCGCCTCCGGTTCGAACCGGGCCATTGCGGTGTGGAGAAGCTCCCACGGCTCCGGCCGGGCGGCATAGAAGCTGACGTGCAGCAGCGCGTACAGGATCCCGTAGGAATCCCAGTTGTTGGTGGGCTTGCCGGTGTCG